>NZ_JBAWKM010000001.1:444111-610839 GCF_037095675.1 Pseudomonas sp. CCNWLW23
AAGCGACTGTGAAATTCCAACCGCTATTGGCCCTGGGCCTGACCATTCTGGCCTCCACCCAAGCCTTCGGCGGCGCGACGCTGGACCGTGTCGAACAGAAAAAAGAGCTGGTCGGCGTGCTCATGGAAAGCTATCCGCCCTTCTCGTTTCTCAATGAGCAGAATCAACTCGACGGTTTCGATGTCGACGTTGCCAAAGCGGTGGCGGACAAGCTTGGCGTCAAACTGCGTCTGGAAACGCCGTCGTGGGACGTGATCGCCGCCGGCCGCTGGAGCGGGCGCTACGACATCTGCATCTGCTCGATGACCCCGAGCAAGGCCCGCGCCGAGGTGTTCGACTTCCCGGTCGAGTACTACGCCTCGCCAGCGGTGATTGTGGTCAACGCCAAGGACGATCGCATCCACAGCGCCAAGGATCTGAGCGGCAAAAAGGTCGGCCTGACCAGCGCCTCCAGCTACGAAAGTTATCTGAACAAGAACCTGGTCATCGAAGGCGCCGAGGATACGCAGTTGCAGTATCCGTTCGAGGATGTGCAGATCGCTCCGTACGACACCGACAACGTCGCCTTCCAGGATCTGGGCCTGGGCGCCGGCGTGCGCCTGGATGCGATCCTCACCAATCTGGTCACCGCGCAGCCGCGCCTGAACCAGGACCAGCGTTTCAAACTGGCCGGCGAACCGCTCTACTCGGAACCGAACTCGGTGGCCATCGAAAAGGGTGATCCGCAGTGGGACGCCAAGGTGCGCGAGGTGTTTGCCCAACTGAAACAGGACGGCACTCTGAGCAAGCTGTCGCAGAAATGGATCGGCGCCGATATCAGCCAATGACTTCCTTTCCGACCCCGCCACAGCCACCGCAACCGGTGGCTGAAACACGCCTGCAAAAGCTCTTTGGTTTCCGTACGCGCCTGTACCTGACGTGGGCGGCGCTGTTCTGCCTGTTTGCCGGATTCTTCCTCAGCTTCGACCTGAAGTTCGCGATCATCCTCGACAAGCTGCCCAACCTCGTTGGCCTGAAGCTGGCGCCGAACGGCTTCCTGCAAGGCGCAGCGCTGACGCTGTTTCTCTGCGCATGCTCGATCATCGCCTCGTCGCTGCTCGGTTTCATCACCGCGCTGGCGCGCCTGTCGAACAGCGCCGTGGCATTTGGCATCGCCAGTTTCTACACCTCGTTCTTTCGCGGCACGCCATTGCTGATCCAGATCCTGCTGATCTACCTCGGCCTGCCGCAACTGGGCATCGTCCCCGGCGCCATCGTCGCCGGGATCATTGCCCTGTCGCTGAACTATGGCGCCTACCTGAGCGAAATCTTCCGCGCCGGGATCCTCGGCGTCGATCACGGCCAACGCGAAGCATCCCTGGCGCTGGGCCTGCGCGAAAGCGTGATCTTCTGGCGCATCACCCTGCCCCAGGCCATGCGCACGATTATCCCGCCGACCACCAACCAGTTCATCTCGATGCTCAAGGACTCGTCGCTGATCTCGGTAATGGGCGTCTGGGAAGTGATGTTTCTCGCCCAGTCCTACGGGCGCTCGAGCTATCGCTACATCGAAATGCTCACCACGGCGGCGATCATCTACTGGCTGATGTCGATCGGGCTGGAGCTGATTCAGGCACGGATGGAGCGGCATTACGGCAAGGCGTATGTGCGCCGTAGTTGAGGTGCATTCAAATGGTGTCCCGGCGAATCCGCACTACGCCCATTTTCATGCCGAACGGGCGGAACACCGCGTTCAGCGACTTCAGGGTCTGATTGCCTTCGCCATGTTCGATATGCACCAGCGTGCGCACTGAAATCTTGCACATCTTCGCGAACTGGGACTGATGCAGACCGGTGACTTCGACCCGTAAACGGCGCACGGCGTCACCGATTTCCAGAGTGCCTTCGGCCAGTGATTGCTGAATGCTTTCGATGAGCGCCGTGCGCTCGAGGACGGTCAGACTCATTGCAGGTCCCACTCTTTCAAACGTTGCTCGAGATTTTTCAGATGAACGCTTGGGTGATTCATGGTTCTGGCGGGCAAACCGCTGGCCGTAAGAATATCCGGCAGTGCGGCCAGACGGCGGGCATCCGCGCGCAGGCCTTCGAACAGCGCCGAGGCATCCAGCCCCGCCAACGAATCGTGCGGATCTGCGCTATCGGCCAATACGCGGCAGACACCTCGCCAATCGACATCGCCCGCCCGCTCCAATTCTCTTGGCCATTTGGTCGTACGAGTCACGCCTTCGTCATCCATGACCATCGGGGCGAGGTCATAAATCGGCGCGAGCTGGAAAGCGTTCTCTTGCCGGATGATCGCCGTGTTACGACCGTGGTTATCTGAGTTTCCGAGGATTTTATTGATCAGGTCGCGACGCAGATAATCGGCGACGAGGCCGGCAATCTGGCTGGCCTGACCCGCTTTGCGCCAGAGCCCGGCGAGCATGCGGATCACTTCCAGATGATTCATGGCGCTGCCTGGCGTCGTCACTTCTGCCAGCGAATAAATCGATTCGACGGCAAAGCGCGACACCGCCCCATCTTTCACTTGTCGATCAAAACGCCGCATCCACAAACTCGGTTTGTTCGCCTCTTCCAAGGCCAGGCCTTCTGCCGCGACCGTTTCGATGCCCAATGTTTGCAGCGCTTTGTAGTAATGGAATTCGCTGCGCAGGATGTCCTGGTCGGTCTGCCCGCCCCTGTTTCTGGCGAATTTCACAAACCAGTGCTGTCGCACTTCTTCATCGTCCAGTACCGCATCGGGATACAGAAGCCCGGCGCTGTTCTCTGCCAGTAATAGCTTCGGAGCTTCCCCACCTGCCCCCGTCGCGCCACCGATGGCCGCGCCCAGCTCGTAGGCATATTCAAGAAAGCGGTTGTCGCGGCTAATGACCTCCTCGCGCTTGAATCCGATCGGCTTCCTCTCATCGACTGCTTCCGCCGATTCCTTTATTCGCATGTTGCCAATGGGAGCCGGTGTACTGCGACCCAGCAGAAACAGATCGGCGCTGATCTCGGCGGGTCTTTCCTGACCCAGGCGGGCGAGCAGAAACCGCTTGGCTGCGCCCGCCGGTGCGATGTCGTGGACAAAGGCTGGTGTCTTCGCGCGCCGACCTTCCCAATCCAGCGGATACAGGGCACTCACGGCTTGGGAAAAAGGCGACCCGATCAACTCGATGTTTTCCACCAGATAGTCCGCTTCATAGCCAAAACTGCAGCGGCTTTCGAAGCCTTTTTCCGGATCATCGAAGTCAAGAATCATCGCGTCGTGCCATTGCCCGGCGGTGAAGATCTGGAGTGTCAGGTTGTACATGTTGATTCCGTATGCATTTAAATGCAGCTGGAGGACAGAAAACTGTCTATAAATGCAATATAGTGCATTCGCGGAGTTTCAGTTGCAGGATATCTGCAACAAAATGCAGTTCTATCTTAGCCATTGGCAGGGTGCATGCAAAATAATGCAGGTAAGCGCCTGACCTCACTCCGATAAGAATGCGCCAACAGTACCAAGCCGTAGGAAAAAGAACCGGCGATGCTGCGTAAAAGCTCTGTTTGCGAAATCCCGCGAGGATTTTCGACAGAACGATCCGATGTAGCCTGCACAGCATCAGGAACCGACCGACATCGTTTTTTTCAAGGCAGCAATAGAGTTGAGCCTTTCATACAAGGAGGTTGAACTCGATGCCTGCCCTACACAAATACCGTCCCCATCACCTCGCTTTGGCGATCGCGCTGACGATCGGATCTGCCGAGGCGTCCATCGAACAGCTGCCCGACGTCCAGGTTTCTGCGCAGATCAGCGAAGACAAAACCGCCAAGCCTCGAAAGAAGAAAACACCCACACCGAAAGTGGATCCTGATGACTTGTTTGCGATCAAGGAATTCATCGGCCCGCTGGAGCACACTTCTCCGTCGCCCACGCAGGCCTCTGACGCGCCTTCGGTCGATGCCGTACGCGCGACGGTTGCGATCGAGGATTTCAGTCCGGCCTTTTATGAAGGGCTGGAGTTTCCAGAGTTCGTAGTGGTGGAAACCGGCGATGAGGAATTCGATCTTGTCGACCCGTTTGAACGCGACATGTTGGCGATCACGACGCAGCGCTCTTTTGTCTCGAGCCCGCTCGAGAATATCGACGGCGTATCCCTGCAACTGGGCGATGGAGATGACCTGCTGGTGATCAATAAGGGCGCCCGTTGGGACGGTCGCCTGGACGGTGGCAAAGGTGCGAACGGGTTGCTGTTCAATGCCGTAGAAGGCGGCGAGATCGGTGAGACGCGCAATTTCTCAGCCATGCGTATCGCACGTGGACAGTGGACCCTGCGTCACGCTTTCGAGGGTGATGCTGACGTCAAAGCCGACGCCGTGCTGCTCAACTACGCATCGATCAATGGTGTCGATGTCGACCCGGGAGCGGTTTTTGGCGGTTATGGACACGTGACGGGGCTATATGTCGCAGGAACCCTGCTTGCCAGCCAGCAACACGGCTCTCCCAATATCAAAGGCAATCTGACGCTCCATGAGGACGCTGTGTTTTCTTACGCCGTATCTGCCGACCGCGGCTCAGATCCCGTGCATGTTCAGGGCACCGCGAGCCTGGGAGGTGCGCGTGTCGAGATTTATGGCGTACCGGGCGACTACGCTCGTACCAATGAGTATCGGCTGTTGTCTGCAAACGTCATTGATGGCGAGTTCGGTGAGGTCACCACCAATCTGGCCTACATGACACCAACGCTCTCCTATGAGCCAAGCGCGGTGAACCTGCACTACGTGCGCAACGATGTAGGGTTCGAACAACTGGCCCGAACACGCAGTGCTCGTTCGATTGCGCAGAGCTTGGATAATCGAGGGGCTTCCACTCAAGCTTTCGATATCGGCACCAACAGGGCCGTCGCCGCACTGCTGACCAGCGATAAAACCACCGCGCCCATCGCCCTCGATCAACTTGCCGCAGGCAGCAATGCCAACCTCGCCAAAGCCACGCTGAGCAGTATCACGCCGGTCAGTACGAGCATGCTCTCGGCGATGCGCCAACTGGACAACCGTTCCGGCTCTACTGACGGCTCGCGCAGTTCACCGCGTCAGGCCGCAGGCAGCGAAGACTCCGGGCGGGTGTGGATTCAGGCGCTGGGCCACGGCGGCAAGGTTGATCGCGACGCTGACGGCATCCTCCAACATGCCACGCAAGGGCTGGTCGTGGGCGCTGACTGGCGACTCGACGAGCACTGGCATGTCGGCCTGATTGCCGGCAAATCGCAGACGAAATTCGATGCCCGACAGTACGACGGCGACCTCGACAACTGGCACTTGGGCGCCTACGCCATGCGTCAGGATGGCCCGCTGTCACTGCGCCTCGGCGCGACCTTCGCCAGCCATGACGGCAGCAGCACACGGCGGGTCGCGTTCAAGGGTTTCAGCGATCGTCTCAAGGGCAACTACGACGCCCATACTCAACAGGCATTCGCCGAAGTCGGGTTCAATCTGGGCCGGGATAGCGTCACCCTCGAGCCCTACGCCAGCCTCGGCTATCAGCGTTATCAGGGCGACAGCTACAACGAAAAGGGCGGCGACGCGGCACTGAAAATCTACGGCCAGACCCGCGACAACTTCAGCAGCACCTTCGGTCTGCGTGTTGCGCAGGTCAATACGCTGGATAACGGCATGCATTTGACCCCGCGATTGAGCGCAGGCTGGAAACATACCTACGGTGACATCGACAGTGGCACCCGCCAGCAACTGCGCAAGGGCGGCAAGCGCTTTGAAGTGACCGGGGCGGCACTGGATCGGAACAGCCTCGCGGTGGATGCGGGGCTCGACCTTGATCTTTCGGCGGCGCACACACTGGGCGTGGGCTTAACGGGTGAGCTAGGTAATGACAGCCGAACGTATGGCGTAGCGGGTCAATGGCGCATGGCGTTCTGACGGATCAAGCACGCCTCCTGTGGGAGCGAGCCTGCTCGCGAAAGCTGTGGATCATGCAAAGATGCTATTGGCTGACCTGGCGCATTCGCGAGCAGGCTCGCTCCCATATGTGATCCCTGGCAATGACCTGACAAGGTCGGAAAATCACAGGCAAAAAAAAGGGGAGCACATGCTCCCCCGAGGTTTAAAGCGTTGGATCGCGACTGTTATCTCAGCCTTCGATCTCGATGAGGATTTCGCCCGGGTTGACCCGGTCGCCCTTGGCCACATGAATCGCGGTGACCTTGCCGGCAATGGCGGCCTGGACTTCGGTTTCCATCTTCATCGCTTCGGTGATCAGTACCGCCTGGCCAGCCTTGACGCTGTCGCCCTCCTTGACCAGCACATCGACGATGTTGCCCGGCATGGTGGTGCTGACATGGCCTGGTGCCGAGGCCTGTTTGCGTTTGCTGCTGCCGCCGCCAACGAATTCGTTGAGCGGCTCGAACACCACTTCTTCCGGCATGCCGTCGATGGACAGATAGAAGTGGCGCTTGCCTTCAGCCTTGACGCCGACACCGGTGATGTCGACGCGATAGGTTTCGCCGTGGACGTCGATGACGAACTCGGTCGGCACGCCTTCGCCGCCCGCCGAAGCAACGGCGCCCGCTTCCGGGATTGGCAACAGCACTTCCGGCGTGAGGGTGCCGGCGGCACGCTCTTCGAGGAACTTGCGGCCGATGTCCGGGAACATGGCGAAGGTCAGTACGTCTTCTTCGGACTTGGCCAGTGCACCGATATCGGCACGCAGCTTGGTCATTTCCGGCTTGAGCAGATCGGCCGGGCGCACGTCGATGACGTCTTCGCTGCCGATCGCCTGACGGCGCAGTTTTTCATTGACCACGCCCGGTGCCTTGCCGTAGCCGCCCTGCAGATACAGCTTCACTTCGTTGGTGATGGTCTTGTAGCGCTCGCCGGCCAGTACGTTGAAAAATGCCTGGGTGCCGACGATCTGCGAGGTTGGGGTCACCAGCGGCGGGAAGCCAAGGTCTTCACGCACGCGCGGGATTTCTGCGAGCACTTCGCTCATGCGGTTCAGAGCGCCCTGCTCTTTCAACTGGTTGGCGAGGTTGGAAATCATCCCGCCCGGCACCTGGTTGACCTGCACACGGGTGTCGACGGCGGTGAATTCGCTTTCGAACTGGTGGTACTTCTTGCGCACGGCATAGAAGTACAGGCCGATTTCCTGGAGCAGCTCCAGATTCAGGCCGGTGTCGTACTCGGTGCCCTTGAGCGCAGCGACCATTGATTCGGTGCCCGGGTGGCTGGTGCCCGAGGCGAAGCTGGAGATCGCGGTGTCGATGTGGTCGGCACCGTTTTCGATCGCCTTGAGCTGGCACATGGCGGCCAGGCCAGCGGTGTCGTGGGAGTGGATGAACACCGGCAGCGACTGCTCGGTTTTCAACGCGCGCACCAGTTCACCGGTGGCGTATGGAGTCAGCAGACCGGCCATGTCCTTGATCGCCACCGAGTCGCAGCCCATGGATTCCATTTGCTTGGCCTGGGTGACGAAAGCCTCGATGGTGTGCACCGGGCTGGTGGTGTAGGCGATGGTGCCTTGCGCATGTTTGCCGGCAGCCTTCACTGCTTCAATGGCAACACGCAGGTTACGCACATCGTTCATCGCATCGAAAATGCGGAACACGTCGATGCCGTTCACCGCTGCTTTGGCGACGAAGGCTTTGACCACGTCGTCGCTGTAATGGCGATAGCCGAGCAGATTCTGCCCGCGCAGGAGCATTTGCAGGCGGGTATTGGGCAGCGCCGCACGCAGTTGGCGCAGGCGCTCCCACGGGTCTTCCTTGAGAAAGCGCACACAGGCGTCGAACGTCGCGCCGCCCCAGCATTCCAGCGACCAGTAGCCGACCTTGTCGAGCTTGTCGCAGATCGGCAGCATGTCTTCGGTGCGCATGCGGGTGGCGAGCAGCGATTGGTGAGCGTCGCGCAGGATGGTGTCTGTTACGAAGATTTTCTTGCTCATTCTTGTATTCCTCACAGGCCTGCGTGGGCGGCGATGGCGGCGGCGATGGCCAGGGCCAGCTCTTCGGGTTTGCGCTTGATCGAGTAGTTGGTCAGTTCCGGGTGGCTTTCAACGAAGCTGGTGTTGAACTGGCCGCTACGGAATTCCGGGTTGCGCAGGATTTCCTGGTAGTAGGCGGCGGTGGTCTTCACGCCCTGCAGACGCATGTCGTCCAGCGCCCGCAGACCACGGTCCATCGCCTCTTCCCAAGTCAGCGCCCAGACCACCAGTTTCAGGCACATCGAGTCGTAGAACGGCGGAATGGTGTAGCCGGTGTAGATTGCCGTGTCGGTGCGCACGCCCGGGCCGCCGGGGGCGTAGTAACGGGTAATTTTGCCGAAGCTCGGCAGGAAGTTGTTCTTCGGGTCTTCGGCGTTGATACGGAACTGCAACGCAAAGCCACGGTGCTGAATGTCTTCCTGCTTTACCGAAAGTGGCAGGCCGGAAGCGATGCGAATCTGTTCGCGGACGATGTCGATGCCGGTGATTTCTTCGGTGATGGTGTGTTCCACCTGAACCCGCGTGTTCATCTCCATGAAGTACACCTCGCCCTCGGCGAGCAGGAACTCCACGGTGCCGGCATTCTCGTAACCCACTGCCTTGGCCGCACGGACCGACAGGTCGCCGATGTAGGCGCGCTGTTCCGGGGTCAGCTGCGGGCTCGGCGCGATCTCGATCAGCTTCTGATTGCGGCGCTGGATCGAGCAGTCACGCTCGAACAGATGCACGACGTTGCCGAAGCTGTCGCCAAGGATCTGCGCTTCGATGTGCTTGGGATTGACGATGCATTTTTCCAGGAACACTTCCGCCGAACCGAACGCCTTGGTGGCTTCGGAGATGACCCGGGGGAAGTTCTGTTCGAGTTCTTCGCGGCTGTTGCAGCGACGGATACCGCGACCGCCACCACCGGAGGTGGCCTTGAGCATTACCGGGTAACCGATGCGGTCGCCCTCAACCAAGGCTTCTTCGATGCCGGAGACGTTGCCCTCGGTACCGGGCGTCACCGGTACGCCGGCCTTGATCATGCTGCGCCGCGCTTCGGTCTTGTCGCCCATGCGCCGGATGACTTCCGCCGACGGGCCGATGAATTTGATGCCGCGCTCAGCGCAGATTTCCGCCAGCTCGGCGTTTTCCGACAGGAAACCGTAGCCGGGGTGCAGCGCATCGCAGCCGGTTTCCACGGCGAGGTTCACCAGCTTGCGCGGGTTCAGGTAACCGGCTAGTGGCTCGGCACCGACGCTGTGGGCCTCGTCCGCACGCTTTACATGCAAGGCATGGCGATCGGCATCGGAGAAAATCGCAACCGAGCGAATGCCCATTTCGGCGCAGGCTCGTACGATGCGTACGGCGATCTCACCACGGTTGGCGATCAGGATCTTTTTTATCACTTGGAGGTTCCCTTGAGCCGGTGGCACCACGACCTGCTGGAGCTAGGTCGACGCGTGACCAAATGTTTCAATTCAGTCGCAGGTCCACACTAGCGCTGCTGAGGGATTAACAAAAATGAATAAAAATTGGGTCAGGCATAAGTAAACACTTATAGTCAAAGTATCCGTGTTCCGTGAGAGCCTGAATAAAATGCGTAAGTCATTGATGCGTATGACATTGCGTCAGTTGCAGATCTTCAATGAGGTGTGTGATTTACGCTCCTACAGCCGCGCCGCCGAGGAAATGTCCCTCACACAACCAGCCGTGAGCCTACAGATTCGTCAGCTGGAAGAGCTGATTGGCCAGCCGCTGTTCGACTATGTCGGCAAAAAACTCTACATGACCGAGGCGGCCGAAGCCCTTCAACGCGCCAGCCGCGACATTTTCGGACGACTGGAAAACCTCGATATGCAACTGTCGGACATGCAGGGTTCGCTGCAGGGTCAGCTGAAACTGGCAGTGGAATCGAGCGCGAAATATTTCGTGCCGCATCTGTTTGCTGCGTTCAAGCGCCAGCATCCGGAAGTCAATTTGCAGCTGACTGTGGTCAACCGTGGCCAGGTCATCCGCCGCCTCTCGGACAACCGCGATGATCTGGTGATCATGTCGATGGTGCCGCAGGACATGGGCCTGGAATTTCTGCCGTTTCTCAACAATCCGATTGTCGCCGTGGCGCGCCCGGATCATCCGCTGGCGCACATGGGCCCGTTGCGCTTGCAGGATCTGGAGCCGTATACGCTGCTGGTCCGCGAGCCGGGTTCTGGCACGCGTCTGGCCTGCGAGGAATACTTCAAGGAAAAGCGCGTGCATTTCACCCAGACCCAGGAAGTAGCGTCCGCCGAAGCCCAGCGCGAATGCGTGGTGGCGGGTCTGGGCCTGGCGCTGTTGACGCGCCACGCCCTGAACCTGGAGCTGGCGACCGGCGGCCTGGTCGAGCTGCCGGTCGAAGAGTTGCCGCTGCTGCGCAGCTGGTGTCTGGTGCAGGCCAAAGCCAAGCGGCTGTCACCGGTGGCGCACGCCTTCCTGGCGTTTATCCGCAGCGAGCGGGCGCAGATTATTGCGATGGTTGAGCGTTTCGACGGGAAGCTGCGGGCGTCGCCTGCCAGTGCGTGATCTCGGGAAAATCGCCGATCTCAGCCTGAAGCTGGCGAAGTTCGAAGCGATCCTCGATGGCGCGGCGAAACTCCATGCGGCGCTGGTCTTCCTGCTGACGACGGGTTTTCGCGGCGCTGTTGCGTTCTTCGTAGGGCTGAGCCATTTCGAGTCTCCCAGGGCGAGTACGGGAGTTTCACGATAGGCGTGGGGGATGACGATTTGGCTGCGCGGGGATGACAATGTGATGAAATGTGCGCAGGGATGTGCTGTTGTTGAAGACGCTTTCGCGAGCAGGCTCGCTCCCACATTTGATTCCGTTATGACCCAGAATTTATGTTCTCAGGAGATCTCCTGTGGGAGCGAGCCTGCTCGCGAACAAGGTCGGAACGACCTTGCTCAATCATCCAGGGCTTTCACGGCTTTTGGAGACAAACGCAAACTGCGCAGACTGCGCTTCACGCTTTTGAGGTGATTGACCAGGCTCGGCCCGCGCGCCATGGCCACGCCCATTGCCAGCACGTCGATCACCACCAGGTGGGCGATTCGCGAGGTCAGCGGCGTGTAGATCTCGGTGTCTTCGTGCACATCGATCGCCAGATTGACGGTCGACAGTTCGGCCAACGGCGTCTGGCTCGGACACAGGGTGATCAACGACGCCCCGCTCTCGCGAACGAGGTTAGCGGTGATCAGCAAATCCTTGGAGCGCCCCGACTGGGAAATACAGATCGCCACATCGGTAGGCTTCAGCGTCACAGCCGACATCGCCTGCATGTGCGGGTCGGAGTACGCCGCCGCGGTCAGCAGCAACCGGAAGAACTTGTGCTGCGCATCCGCCGCCACCGCGCCCGAGGCACCGAAGCCGTAGAACTCGACACGTTGCGCCTGGGACATCAACGTCACCGCACGCTGCAACTCCACCGGATCGAGCTTCTCGCGCACTTCCATCAAGGTGTGCAGCGTGGTGTCAAAAATCTTCAGGCTGTAGTCGGCGACGGAGTCGTCTTCGTGGATCGCGAACTGGCCGAAGCTGGCGCCGGCGGCCAGGCTTTGCGCCAGTTTCAGTTTGAGATCCTGAAAGCCGGAACAACCGATCGCGCGGCAGAAACGCACGATGGTCGGCTCGCTGATGCCGACGCTGTGAGCCAGGTCGGCCATGGAACTGTGCATCACTGCCGCAGGGTCAAGCAGCACGTGGTCGGCGACCTTGAGCTCCGACTTGCGTAACAGGTGACGTGACTGGGCGATGTGTTGCAGCAGATTCAAGGGGCTGGACTCTTCTTGTGGGCAAGGATGTAGCAAGCTTGTAGTTATACTACATGAATGGGCATTTTGCCTGCTCAATGCGTAACTCAATGTCCCGGCATCAGGCACGCTGAGGAGCATGTAGCCCTTACTGCGGGTTTTTCTGATCACGCAAAAGCCCGGCCAGACAAGCAGCGTCTACCGGCCGGCTGATCAGATAACCCTGCACCTCGTCGCAGTGTTCGGCGCGCAGAAATGCCAGCTGATCCTCACGCTCGACGCCCTCGGCCACGACTTTCAGGGCCAGCCCGTGGGCCATGGTGATGATCGCGCGAGTGATCGCTGCGTCCGCACTGCCCTCGCTCAAGCCGCGAACGAACGCCTGATCGATCTTCACGTAATCCACCGGAATGCGCTTGAGGTAACTCAACGACGAATACCCGGTACCGAAATCATCGATCGCCAGTTTCACTCCCAGATCGCGCAGTTGCTGGAACGTCGCAATGATGTGTTCGACGCTGTCGAGCAAATGACTTTCGGTCAGCTCCAGCTCGAGGTAGTGCGGCGCCAGCCCGGTTTCTTCCAGCACCTGCCGGACCAGACTGACCAGTTTGCCCTGGCGCAACTGATGCACCGACAGGTTCACCGACACGCGGATCGGCGCCAGGCCCTGGCGCTGCCATTCGCACGCTTGCCAGCACGCCTGACGCAAAACGAATTCGCCGATCGGCCCGATCAGACCAGTCTCTTCGGCCAGGCCAATGAAGTCCGCCGGCGGCACTTGGCCCATGCTCGGATGATCCCAGCGCACCAGCGCTTCAGCGGCATTCATGCGGCCGGTTTGCAGGCACAGTTTGGGTTGGTAGAACACCGTCAGTTGCTGTTCTTCAATGGCTCTGCGCAGGTGGTTTTCCAGCTGCAAACGTTCGAGTGTGCTGGCTTGCAGACTGTCGGTGAAGAACTGGAAATTGTTGCCGCCCAGATGTTTGGCATGCTGCATGGCCATGTTCGACTGGCTGACCAGCGCCGAGATCTCACGCGCGTTGTCCGGCAACAGGCTGATGCCCATCGAAGCGCTGACCACCAGTTCATGCCCGTCAACGCTCAGCGGCAAACGCAGCTTGGCCGACAACCGCGTCGCGACCCGTGCGAGGCTCGACAGATTGCCGTAGGCATCGAACAGCACGGCAAATTCGTCACCGGACAGGCGCGCAATGGTGTCGGCTTCCGGCAAGGCATTGACCAGCCGCCGGGCCATCTTCTGCAGGAGCTGATCGGCGACTTCATGGCCGAGACTGTCATTGAGCAATTTGAAGCGATCGAGATTGATGTGCAGCAGCGCCAGACTGCGGCGCCCGCCCTGGCGCACCCGCTGATGGGCTTCGTGCAGACGCTCGCGGAACAGTGACCGGTTGGCCAGGCCGGTGAGCTCGTCGTAATGGGTCAGATAGCGCAGGCGTTCTTCCGAGGCCCGCCGCGCCGAGAGATCGGCGAAGAAGCCGACGATGTGGCTGACATTGCCACGGCTATCACGCACGGCATTGAGTTGCAGCCACTGCGGATACAGCTCGCCGTTCTTGCGGGTTTCCACGAGTTCGCCCTGCCAACTGCCGTACTGCTCCAGCGCATGACGGATCGCCACGTAGTGACGACGGGCATCGCGGCTGCACGGCAACTCGACGACGTTGCGCCCGAGCATGTCGTCTATCTCGTAACCGGTAACCCGGCTGAAAGCCTGGTTGATCGCGATCAGCGCGTATTCCGGGTCAAGAATCACGATGCCTTCGCTGGCCGCTTCGAACACCGTCGCCGCCAGCCGCTGCTGCTCTTCGAGGCTTTTGCTGGCGCTGATATCGCGGCGAGTGCCGACCATGCGAATCACCCGGCCGTTGGCGCTGCGTTCTACGGCGCGGCCACGGTCCTCGATCCATACCCAATGGCCGTCGCCGTGGCGCAGGCGATATTCGACCTGATAATCCTCGGTGCGCCCCTTCAGATGCTCGACCAGGGCGAACTTGAGTGACGGCACATCTTCAGGATGCAGTCGTGGCTTGAGGTCGCGCAGCAGCGCGGTGACGTATTCCGGGGCGAGGCCGAACAGTTCCTGAATCTGCGTGTGATGGACCTCGTCGGTCTGCAGGTTCCAGTCCCACAATCCGAGCTCACTGGCCTTGAGCGCCAGCGCCAGGCGCGCTTCGCTTTTGCTCAGGGCCTGATTGGCGGCATCCAGTTCGCGGCTGCGCTGGGCCACGCGATCTTCGAGATCGACCTGCGCTTCACGCAACTGCGCCTCGGCACAGCGGCGCTGTTCGATCTCTTTGCCCAGCTCCTGATTGAGTTGTTCGCTGCGCGTCTGCGCTTGCTGCAAATGCTCGATCAGGTGCTGATTCTGGAAACGCCGAAGCAATCCACGGTCGATCAGCCGATTGACCTGCCACGCCACCACGCTCAACGAACCGAGCAGGATCAGACCCAGCCAGCCCCAGCCCCGGGCCTGATCGTCGCCGCCCCAGAACAGGTAGCCGATCGCTGGCAGCAGGCACGGCAAGGTAAACGAGAGGAACGCCGGCAGGCTCACCGCGTAGGCGACACTGGCGGACAGCGTTGCCGCGCCGATCAGGCCAAACACCCAGGCTTGCTGCATGAAGTTGTCAGCGGGTACCAGAGCGATGCCGGCTCCGGCCAGCGTCAGGCCGGTCATGGTCGAACCGAGCAGGAACATGCGGAACCAGATCGGCTGGGCCTGACGATCAGGAATCGCCGAATCGAACGCGGCTACCTGAATCACCCGCAGCGCGACCAGCGACAGCAGCCACACCAGCCAGACGCTGACCACGAAGTAGCGCTGCGGGCTCCAGAGCAAAGCGGCGCAGACCAGACCATTGATCAACATGAACAGCGTGGGCAACAACGAGCCCTGATACAGCAGACGCGTGCGCTCCACCGCCATTTCGACGGCATAGTGCTTGCGGATCACCCGGGGGTCCACGGAGGGCCCCGACAGTTCGGCGCTGAGGATCATGGGCAACGTTCTTGTTCTTATAGGAGGGCGTGCGCCCGAAACGTGGACGGAGCATACACAAGCCGATCCCGATGCCAAACTGCTGCCGATCACAATTGCGGGGAAATTTTCCGCCGCTTGCGCACCGCTGCAACCCCTCAGGCGAGACGGGCCGAAGCCTGCAGCCAGTGACCGACCGGTCGTCATCGGCAGCACTTTCATCGGCTAATGCAACGCACGGTTTGCCCGGGCCTGCGGCGCACCCTAGAATGCCCCGATGCGCGATGATCTCTCCCTTCTGCTGAACTCCCTCAACGATGCCCAACGCCAGGCCGTAGCAGCCCCCGTTGGCCGTCAGTTGGTCCTGGCCGGCGCCGGTTCCGGTAAAACCCGAGTGCTGGTGCACCGTATCGCCTGGTTGATCCAGGTCGAAAACGCCTCGCCTCACTCCATCCTGTCGGTGACCTTCACCAACAAGGCCGCTGCCGAGATGCGCCATCGCATCGAGCAGTTGCTGGGCATCAACCCGGCCGGCATGTGGGTCGGCACCTTCCACGGCCTCGCGCACCGCTTGCTGCGGGCGCACTGGCAGGAAGCGGGCCTGAGCCAGACCTTCCAGATTCTCGACAGCGATGACCAGCAGCGTCTGGTCAAGCGGGTGATCCGCGAGCTCGGTCTGGACGAGCAACGCTGGCCGGCGCGTCAGGCGCAGTGGTTCATCAACGGCCAGAAAGACGAAGGTCTGCGGCCGCAACACATTCAGGCCAGCGGCGACCTGTTCCTGGCCACCATGCGCGGCATCTACGAAGCCTACGAGTCGGCGTGCCTGCGGGCTGGCGTGATCGATTTCTCCGAACTGCTGCTGCGCGCGCTCGATCTGTGGCGCGATCACCCCGGCCTGCTGGCGCACTACCAAAAGCGCTTCCGGCACATTCTGGTCGACGAGTTCCAGGACACCAACGCCGTGCAGTACGCCTGGTTGCGCCTGCTCGGCAAGGGCGGCGACAGCCTGATGGTGGTCGGCGACGACGACCAGTCGATTTACGGCTGGCGCGGGGCGAAGATCGAGAACATCCATCAGTACTCTTCCGACTTCCCGGACTCCGAGACGATTCGTCTGGAGCAGAACTACCGCTCCACCGCCGGGATCCTCAAAGCCGCCAACGCGCTGATCGCCAACAACACCGGGCGTCTCGGCAAAGAGCTGTGGACCGACGGCGGCGACGGCGAAGCGATCAACCTGTACGCCGCGTTCAACGAGCATGACGAAGCGCGCTACGTGGTAGAAACCATCGAAAGCGCGCTGAAAACCGGTCTGGCCCGTAGCGATATCGCCATTCTGTACCGTTCCAACGCCCAGTCGCGGGTGCTTGAAGAAGCCCTGCTGCGCGAGCGGATCCCGTACCGCATCTATGGCGGACAGCGCTTCTTCGAACGCGCGGAAATCAAGAACGCCATGGCGTACCTGCGTTTGCTTGAGGGTCGCGGCAACGACGCGGCGCTGGAGCGAGTGATCAACGTACCGGCGCGGGGCATCGGCGAGAAAACCGTCGAAGCGATTCGCGAGCATGCGCGACACAGCGACGTATCGATGTGGGAAGCGATGCGCCTACTGGTGGCCAACAAAGGCCTGACCGGTCGCGCCGCGAGTGCGCTCGGTGCGTTCATCGAACTGATCGAGAACCTCGCTGCCAAGTGCGCCGAGATGCCGCTGCACCTGATGACGCAAACCGTCATCGAGCAGTCCGGTCTGATCGCTTATCACGAAGCGGAAAAAGGTGAGAAAGGCCAGGCCCGGGTGGAAAACCTTGAGGAACTGGTCAGCGCCGCACGCAACTTCGAGAACACCGAAGAGGACGAAGAACTGACGCCACTGGCGGCCTTCCTCGGCCACGCTTCGCTGGAGGCCGGCGACACTCAGGCCGACGAGCACGAAGACAGCGTTCAGCTGATGACCCTGCACAGCGCCAAAGGCCTGGAATTCCCTTACGTGTTCCTCGTGGGCATGGAAGAAGGCCTGTTCCCGCACAAAATGAGCCTGGAAGAACCGGGGCGTCTTGAAGAGGAACGGCGTCTGGCTTACGTCGGTATCACCCGGGCGATGCAGAATCTGGTCATGACCTACGCGGAAACCCGGCGCCTGTACGGCAGCGAAACCTACAACAAGGTGTCGCGTTTCGTCCGCGAAGTGCCGAAAGGCCTGATTCAGGAAGTGCGCCTGTCCAATAGCGTCAGCCGACCGTTCGGCGGCAACCAGTCGATGAGCGGCAGCAGCCTGTTCAGCGGCAGCGAGATTCCGGAAACCGGTTTTGTGCTCGGTCAGGCCGTACGTCACTCGATCTTCGGCGAGGGCGTGATCCTCAACTTCGAAGGCTCCGGCGCCCAGGCCCGGGTGCAGGTGAACTTCAGCGAAGGCAGCAAGTGGCTGATGCTCGGCTATGCCAAGCTGGAAGCGATCTAACCACCGGCACTGAACCCATGTGGGAGCGAGCCTGCTCGCTCCCGCAGGTTATGCGACGCAAGTACATCAATCCCTCTGAACCTATCGCCTTTTCCTACAGACAAAAGTACATCGGCTGATTGCCTCGCCAAGCTGAACGCGACCTGTCAGGCAAAAGCCCGAAACACTCTCTCGCTAGCCAGTAACACTTCAGCTGTGCAACATGGCGCGCGTGTCTCCACAAAACGGGAATACCCTTTATGAAACGTTTTCTTAGCATCGCCATGGCGTTGTGCATCGGCCTGACGATGAGCCTCGACGCCAACGCCAAGCGCTTTGGTGGTGGCAAAAGCGCCGGCGCTGCGCCGACGCACCAGACCAGCCAGATGGCTCCTTCTTCTCCAGGCGTGGGCGGCGCAGCAGCGACCGCTGGCGCTGCCGGTGCTGCTGGCGCCGCAGCCAAGGCCGGCGGTGCGTCGCGCTGGCTCGGCCCGCTGGCGGGCATCGCCGCCGGTGGCCTGCTCGCGTCGATGTTCATGGGCGACGGCTTCCAGGGCATGCAGATCTTCGACATCCTGATCATGGCCCTGATCGCGTTCGTGATCTTCCGCTTCATCGCCGCCCGTCGTCGCAAGCAGCAGGAGCAATTCGCTCCGGCCGGCGCGCCGATGCAGCGTGAAGTGTTCGAACAGAAGCCTGCCGCCATGGGTTCGATCTTCGGTGGTTCGGCTGCTCCGGCTGCCGCCCGTCCAGTGATCAACGCACCGGCCTGGTTCAACGAACAGCGCTTCCTTGAAGCTGCGCGCAGCCACTTCCAGTCGCTGCAGCAGCACTGGGACGCCAACGAAATGGACAAGATCGCCGAGTTCGTGACCCCGCAAATGCTTGAGTTCCTCAAGCGTGAGCGTGCGGATCTGGGCGACGGCTTCCAGTCGACCTACATCGACAACTTGCAGGTACAACTGGACGGCGTCGACGATCGTGCCGACAAGACCATCGCCACACTGACCTTCACCGGCGTGTCGAAAACCTCGCGTTTCGACCAGGGCGAAGTGTTCAGCGAAAGCTGGAACATGGAACGTCCGCAGGGCGACAACCAGCCTTGGCTGGTCGCCGGTATCCGCCAGAACGGCTGATCCCTGCTGCGCTTCACTTGCGGTAACAGAACCCCGGCCTCGGCCGGGGTTTTTCATTTCACGGTTGCATCTATAGCGAGCTACTGTATAAACCGGCCCATATAAACCGCGCCATTCAGCAAGAGGATCCCGGACGTGGAAGAAATCATCGAACAACTGCGCGAAGCCAACGAACCCGTGCCGGTTCCATTGGAATTGCCAGACGAAGACCAATTGGTGGAGATCGAAGAAGAACTCTTCATCAACATTCCGTTCGTCTTCAAAGAGTTTTTGCTGACCGTCAGCGACGTGGTCTATGGCAGCCTCGAGCCGGTGACCGTCACCGACCCGCAATCGCACACCTATCTGCCGGACGTTGCCGCCAATGCCTGGGACGCCGGCGTGCCGCGCGACCTGATCCCGATCTGCCAGGACGGCGACGACTACTACTGCGTTGAAGAAGACGGCACCGTGGTGCTGTGGTCCGGCGAAGAAGAGCTGATCACCGAAGAATCATGGGAATCGGTGTGGCACTGGGCGCGGGACGTCTGGCTGGAAAGCTGATCCGCCACACGCCCCTGAGGGTCAATGCCCCGACGACTCCTTGTGGTTGTCGAGGGTTTCCAGCAAGGCCACCTGCATGCGCGTATGCACGCGGATGAACCAGCGCCACAGCAGCGCCGCTACGGCGGCCGCCACGACGGCGATCAGCACCAGCAGCTTGTTGGTCGGCAGGATACTGGCCGACAAGGCTGCCAACAGCAGGAAAATCACCAGCAGCGAGAGAATCGGGATCACTTCGGCGATCACCCGACGCACTCGCTGCGTGTGACGCCCGGCCATCTCCGGCTTGACGCCCATCTCCGCCAGCAGCATCGACAGCGCCTTGAGCTTGCGGTAAGCGGCAATCAGGAACGGTAGCGAGACCAGCAACGCACCGCCCCAAATGAGAGCCTTCTGCCAGCTCGGATCGCTAATCCAGTCCTGCAGCCACAACGACATGCGCTCGGCGAAGTATGCGCCGGCAAAGAAGATCGCAATCACCAGCGCCAGATTGACCCCGACCTGCAACAGGATCCGCCGGATCATCGACGCCAGCAGCGCACCCTCGCCCTGCGGTTGAATACTGCGCAACCATTCGCCATACATGCCGAGCACCCGCCCGAGCCGCTTGGGCACAGCGGCCGAGAGCTTGATCGACAGCGGGTCCGCCGCACGGATCAGATACGGCGTCAGCAGCGTGGTGATCACCGACACGGCCACAGCGACCGGATAGAGGAAGTTGCTGGTGACCTGCAAGGTCATGCCCAGCGCGGCGATGATGAAGGAAAATTCGCCAATCTGTGACAGACCCATGCCTACCCGCAGTGAGGTCCGTCCGTCGTTGCCAGCGATAAACGCACCGAGGCCGCAGGACAACATCTTGCCCAGCACCACGGCCACGGTGATTACCGCAATCGGCCAGGCGTATTCGATGAGAATCAGCGGATCGAGCATCAGCCCGATGGCGACGAAAAAGATTGCGCTGAACAGGTCGCGAACCGGCTCGACCAGCCGTTCGATTTTCAGCAATTGCCGCGACTCGGCCATGATCGCGCCGATCAGGAAAGCGCCGAGCACCATGCTGTATTCAAGCTTGACCACCAGCAGGCAGAAGCCGAAACACAGGCCGAGCACGGTGATCAGCAGCATCTCGTTGCTTTCGAATTTCGCCACATAAGCCAGCAGACGCGGCACCAACAGAATGCCGATGACCAGCGCGACGATCATGAACAGCGACAGCTTGCCGACCGTGGAAAACACTTCACCCGAACTCACCGTGCCGCTGACGGCGATGCTCGACAGCAGCGCGATGATGCCGATGCCAAGGATGTCCTCGACAATCAGCACACCGAAGATCAACTGCGCAAAGCGCTCGTTCTTCATCTTCAGATCGTTCAGCGCTTTGACGATGATGGTGGTTGAGGAGATCGCCAGAATCGCGCCGAGAAACAACGAATCCATGGTGTTCCAGTCGAACCAGCGACCGATTTCGTAACCGATCCAGATCATCAGGATGATTTCGAGAAACGCGGCAATGAACGCCGTTGCCCCAACCTTGAACAACTTGCGCAGGCTGAACTCCAGGCCAAGGCAGAACATCAGGAAGATCACCCCGAGTTCGGCCAGGGTCTTGATGGTTTCTTCGTCGTGAATCAGGCCGAACGGTGGCGTATGCGGGCCGATGATGAAGCCGGCGACGATGTAGCCGAGCACCACCGGTTGCTTGAAACGATGAAACAGCACGGTTACCACGCCCGCGACCAGCATGATCACTGCCAGATCCTGAATGAAACTGATGGCATGCATGGCGTGGGCTCCTTGATGACGAGGCGCGCGGACAGACGTCAGACGTTCTGCGCGAGCAGGGTAAAAATCCGCTTTTAATGTAGGAATTGCCCTTGGGCAGGGCTTTTGCAGGTTAACACCGCGACTTCGCTCTGGAAGCCGGTGCAATATATGGAAACAGATCGCTACCGGCGTGACGGCGGCCCGCCGCGCGGCGTCCCGATAACGGTGCTTTTTGAAAAGCCACCAGGTGCCCGCAGAGGCGCTTCCTGCAATCAGCCTTGATCCGTGAGAACGTTATGGAACCCGGAAACGCCCAGCTGTCGATGACGGTACTGATGACCCCCGACATGGCCAACTTCTCTGGCAATGTCCACGGCGGCACCCTGCTCAAATACCTCGACGAAGTGGCCTACGCCTGCGCCAGCCGTTATGCCGGGCGCTACGTGGTGACCCTGTCGGTGGATCAGGTGATTTTCCGCGAGCCGATTCATGTCGGCGAACTGGTGACGTTCCTCGCCTCGGTCAACTACACCGGCAACACGTCGATGGAAGTTGGCATCAAAGTGGTCACCGAAAACATCCGCGAACGCTCGGTGCGCCACACCAACAGCTGCTTCTTCACCATGGTCGCGGTGGATGATCAGCGCAAACCGGCCGCCGTGCCACCGCTGCAACCGCAGAACAGCGAAGACAAACGCCGCTTCATGCAAGCGCAGCAGCGCCGACAGATTCGTCAGGAACTGGAGAAGCGTTATCAGGAGATCAAGGGCGACGCCTGATCAGCCTTGATTGATGTTGCCTGACAAATGGCTTTCGCGAGCAGGCTCGCTCCCACATTTGGAATGCATTCTTCCTGTGGGAGCGAGCCTGCTCGCGAATAAAGACGACCCGGTCTTACAGACTGATCGCGGTAGCCTCGAACTTCACCCGCGGATGCGCAATGCGATCCTGCGCCCGCACCAGTTGCAGCTCATAACTGGCGCACGCCTGGGTTTCCAGCAACACCTCATGCACCACTGCTGCGGTGAATTCGAATGCCGCCAGCAGGCTGTCGCCCAGCAGTACCCGCGCCAGGAACAGACCAGAGGTCAGATCGCCGACGCCCACCGGCTGACGCGGAAACGCCAGCAACGGACGGCGCAGATGCCAGCTGCCCTCGGCGGTCACCAACAGCATTTCAAACCCATCCGCCGGTTTGCCCGGGTAATCCAGGTGCTTGACCAGTACCGCTTTCGGTCCGCGCGCCAGCAGCGCTCGTGCCATCGCCAGGCAATCGAACAACGACTGCGGCTTGCGCCCGGAAAAACTGTCCAGCTCCAATTGGTTCGGGCACATGATGTCCGCCACGGCCGCAGCTTCATCGAGGAGGAAATCGCTGACCTCGGTGGGCACGCTGCAACCCTTTTCCGGATGACCCATGACCGGATCACACAGGTACAGCATCTTCGGATTGACCGCTTTGATCCGCGCCACACCGCTGAGAATCGCCCGTCCCTGCGCGGCGCTGCCGAGGTAGCCGGACAGCACCGCGTCGCAATTGCCCAACTCGCCAATTGCGGCGATGCCTTCGATCAGCTCGGGAATCTGCTGCGGCGCCAGCACTTCCCCGGCCCACTGACCATACTGGGTGTGGTTGGAAAACTGCACGGTGTTGAGCGGCCAGACGTTGACCCCGACCCGCTGCATCGGAAAAACCGCAGCGCTGTTGCCGGCGTGGCCAAACACCACGTGGGACTGGATGGCGAGCAGATGAGGCGTACGTTTCATTCGGGTCATTCCGTAAAACGATTGAAATTCAAGCCGCGCAGTATGCGACGAAACACAGCCTGTACGACAGACCGGCGAGACAGTTAAGCTGACGCCATCTTTTGGAGTTCGATGTCGATGCTGACCCTGGAAAACATCTTCGTGCTGATGCTGTTCGCCGCCGCTGGTGCCTGGCTATGGCACAACCACGGCTTGCGCGAGCGCGCGCTGGAGCGGGTCAAACAGCATTGCACCAATGTTGGCGTTGAACTGCTGGACGGTAACGTCGCGCTAAAAAAGATCGGGCTGATCAGGGATGCCAACGGTCGCCGGCGGCTGGCGCGGGTCTACAACTTCGAGTTCACCGTGACCGGCGAAAGCCGCCACAACGGCACCGTCACCCAGTTCGGCGCGCACAGTGCGCAGATTGAACTGGCGCCCTACCCGGCGCCGTTCGACGACACGCCGCCGGTGGTCGAAGTGCACAAGCCTCGCGCCGAAGTCATCGAGCTGAGCCAGTGGCGCCAGGAACATACCAAGTGGAAGCCTTGAGCTGACTCACTGAATCCGGCATTCAGCCAAACCGGCTTGCAGCTGTTCGATGTTCTGCGGTTCAGCGAAGATCAGCTCGATTCTTGAGTCTTTTCGCCATTCGCTGGCTTGCCAACTCAGCTCGGCATGCTCCAGCGCATTGCCCGCAACCCAGCCATCCGTGCTGTGGATAACGAGTTTCGCCCGCTTCCAGTCAAGCGCGCTCAGCCAATAGGCGATGCGTACTTGATCAAATACCTGCCGCGGATGCCAGCGCCAACCGATGCTCCACCCACCCTCCTGCGCCTGACTCAGGCAAATCGGTTCGGCCGGATCGCTCCAGACCGCTGGCAGCTGTGCCAATCCAGTGGGCAGCGGCAGATGCCCTGCGCCTTCGTTTGCTTTTGCTTTCAGACCCGGCAGCTCGCTCAGAGGCAGTTGCGCTTGCTGCGTCCAGATCAGCCTGACGGGCGGCAACTGGCTGGCGATTTTCTCTCGAACCGCTTCATCGAGATCTTCGGCCTTGTTCAACAACAGCAAACCCGCGCTGGCCAACGCTTGCTGCTGGGCGTCCGGCAGGGTTCTACCCGCGTGCAGTGCCTGAGCGTCCAGAACCAGCACACAGGGCTGAACCGCCAGCACGCCCAGCCACGGCGCCTCGTTCAATTGCTTGAGCAACTGCGCCGGATGGCCCAGCCCGGATGGCTCGATAAACAGTCGATCCGGCCTGGCCTTGCGCAGCAGGCGGCCGAGGCCGATCTGGAATGGCGCGCCATTGACGCAACACAGGCAGCCCCCGGCCACCTCACCCAGTGCGATACCATCGGCGTCATTCGTCAGCAATGCAGCATCCAGACCGATCTGGCCGAACTCGTTGATCAGCACCGCCCAGCGCTCGTCCGCAGGCCGTTGCGCCAGCAACTGACGAATCAGGCTGGTCTTGCCGGCGCCCAACGGGCCGGCGATGACGTGGGTCGGAATGTTCTGCAACATGGCGGGTACTTTCTGCGGACAGTTATTGAGGAGATCGAAGATGCGCTGGTCGGGATGGTCGTTGCTGTTGGCGCTGCTGTCGAGTGAAGCGTGGGCTCAGGCCTGCGTGGTGCACACACAGGGCGAACGGCTCGACGTCAAAGTCTGTCAGCAGAACCGGACGATTCCGCAGAAATTGTTCAATGATGGCTTCTGCCAACCAACGCTGGCCGGGCAGAAGGTCGAGGTGCAATACGTCGACCAGTGCCCCAGCGGCGCTTTCGGCGTGTGCAGCAACGCGCAAGTCGCCAATATGCCCTATCGCCAGGATATCCACTATTACGGCGTGGCCACTGATGCGGCGTATCTCAAGCCGTATTGCGAAGGCCAGAGCCAGGGCGCCTGGCGCAAGCCCTGAGTTTCAGCCGAGCCAGTCGAGGGTCAGTAGCAGACGGCGCTCACCGGGCGCCGGTTGCGGCGAACGATGGATCAGGCCAAAGCCTTCATTGCCGTGCCACTTTTCGCCTTTGAGCAACGCGACGTCGCCGCTGTTGAGCTGGCGAATCGACGCTGGATCTTGCGGTTCGGCATCGGCCTGGCCAAGTTGCAGACGATCCATCACGCCCTCCTCAAGCCATTGGCTGCCGATGCCAGCGTAAGTAGTGATCAAGCGCACCGGCACGTGATCGACGTGGAAGCGCGGACACATGGCCTTGTCCAGCACACGCAAACGCACGCCGATACGCCGCGCACCGAGCAGGCAGGCGAAGGCACTGATCAGCCATTTAAGATCGCTCACGAAACCTTCGAAACCTTGCAGATCACGCAGCCCTGCAGCCAGACCGGCGAGATCCGGTTCGGCATCTTCGTCGGGCAATTCCAGACACAGCGACTCGGCCAAGGGCTCGTTGAGTGACAGCACCAATTGCGCAAAATCGGCAATGTGCACGGGTAGCTGGCGCTGCCAGACGGCGAGATTGGTCTGGTCTTCCAGGATTCGCGTCAACGTTTGCGGTGTCACACCCTGGTACTGCTGACGGGTAAGAAGCGACTGATCTTGGAGTGCGAGCATCAGGCGGCCTCTTCGTGCCAAGGGCCGAATGGATCAGGCAGCGAACGCCAGCCTTCTACACCCATGGCCATTTCTTCGTCGGTCAGCAGACAGGCATCGAGTTCGGCGGAGAGCTGTAGGAAATCTATGTTCTGACCGATGAAAACCAGCTCCTGGCGGCAATCTCCTACGCTTGGAATCCAGTTTCCCATGATCGCCTGGGCGCTTTCCTGATCTTCGGGCCATTGATTCTTTGGCACGAAACGCCACCAGCGACCGGCGAATCCATGACGCATCAAGCCACCGGCCTGGGACCAGCTACCGGCATCGGTGGGTTTGCTGGCGAGCCAGAAGAAGCCTTTGGAGCGCAGCAGCTTGCCGTTCAGCCAAGGCCGATCGATGAAGCTGAAGAAGCGTTGCGGGTGAAATGGCCGGCGCGCGCGGTAGGCCGTCGAGGCGATGCCGTATTCCTGTGTTTCCGGGACGTGCTCACCGCGCAATTCCTGTAGCCATCCGGGCGCTTGTGCGGCCTGATCGAAATCGAAACGACCGGTGTTGAGGATTTTCTCCAGGGGGATTTCGCCCATCACCATTGGAATGATTTCAGCCTGGGCATTGAGGCGCTTGAGGATGGCGGTGAGTTCTTCACGCTCGTGCTGGCTGATCAGGTCGATTTTGCTGATCAGCAGGACGTCGGCGAACTCGATCTGCTCGATCAACAGATCGGTGATGGAGCGCTCGTCTTCTTCACCGAGAATCTCGCCGCGAGAGGCAAGACTTTCGGCCGCCTGGTAATCGAGCAGGAAATTCACACCGTCGACCACGGTGACCATGGTATCCAGGCGAGCAATGTCGGCGAGGCTTTGTCCCTGTTCATCGCGGAAGGTGAAGGTTTCAGCGACCGGAAGCGGTTCGGAAATGCCGGTGGATTCGATCAGCAGGTAATCAAAACGATCCTCGCGGGCGAGTTTGCTGACTTCTTCCAGTAAATCTTCACGTAACGTACAGCAGATACAGCCATTGCTCATTTCGATGAGTTTTTCCTCAGCGCGGTTCAGGCTGACATCGCGCTGGACTTCACTGCCATCGATGTTGATCTCGCTCATATCGTTGACGATCACCGCAACGCGCAAGCCGTCTCGGTTACGTAGTACGTAATTCAAAAGTGTACTTTTTCCGGCACCGAGAAATCCTGAAAGTACGGTGACGGGCAATTTGGCTGACATTGGATAATCCTCATAAATGGCAGCCGATTTGCGCTTTTAGGTGTGCGCTTGGCGTGTTGCGCTTCATTTAACCGGGTCAAAGAAGGCATACGATTGTGATCGGCAGCTCAGGCTAGTTGCGATTTATGTTATAGTATAACACCTTGATTTTGCCAGTCCGGCAGAGGAGATTTCGCAAATTGCTGCACCACCGATCGTGGAAACTCGCAATGAACAAGGGGTTGAAATGCCTGCTTTTGAGCTTTGCCATGTCGCTGGCCAGCCAAGCACAGGCGCACATGCCGGGGCCGGCGCACTGCACACGCAGCGCTAATCTGCTGGCGTGTGTAGACGTCGACGGCAATGCCTATAGCGTCAATACGGTAGGCACCACGCTTTACCTGCGCGGATTCGAGAAGGACGGCCATCGCTATTGGGCGCAGACCAACAGCCGCTTCGGCCAATTGACCTTTTTTACCGGTATTGCCTCCGATGGCGAGGCTTGGGTTGGCTATACCCGCCGTGTCGGCTGGACAACCATCAACCGCTTCTCCAGCTCGGGAGGGAGCAGCGCAAGGTTCACTTGCAGCCGGATGACGGGCTGCTAGTGAAATCCTTTTCATGAAAAAAGCATCGCTGAATGTATTGTTATAATGTAACGTAAATAGAGATCAATACGACGGTCTCAACCATGAATGCTCTTATTCTCCCGGATATCGCCGCCCAATCTGCACGCTTGGCACTGCCCCTCGACTGGGTAGGCATGCGTGGGATTGCTCTACCCGTTGTGCTTGAAGGCCAATGCCTCAGCGCCAGAGTCGACGCTGGCGTGAGTCTCGACGATGGTGAAGCGCGTGGTATTCACATGTCGCGCTTGTATCTGGCACTCGAAACCCTCGAACAGCGAAGCCTTTCTCCCGCTTTGCTACATGAGGTACTCAAGTGTTTTCTGACAAGCCATCAAGGTCTATCCGCCTGCGCGTATCTGAATATTCACACCGAATTGTTGCTGAAACGGCCAGCGTTAGTCAGCCCCTTGGCCGGGTGGAAATCCTATCCAGCGTCCATTTCAGCGAGCCTGAAACAGCAAATGTTCCACGTGGAACTAAAAATTGAACTGCCCTATTCCTCGACGTGCCCATGCTCCGCAGCCTTGGCAAGGCAATTGATCCAGCAGCAATTCGTCGACGATTTCGCCAACAAGGCTCTGCAACACGCAGATGTTTTGGCATGGCTTGGCTCAACCAAAGGGATCGTAGCGACGCCGCACAGCCAACGCAGCTATGCGCAACTGCACCTGCATCTCGACAGTTTCATCGACGAGCTACCGCTGACCGCGATTATCAATGACGCTGAAGCGGCCCTCGGCACCGCCGTACAGACCGCAGTAAAGCGCCCCGACGAGCAAGCCTTCGCACTCGCCAATGGGCAAAACCTGATGTTCTGCGAAGACGCCGCGCGCCGCCTCAATCTGGCACTGCAGCGCACGCCCGGCATCAACCAATTCCACATCCGCGTGATCCACGCCGAAAGCCTGCATGCCCATGACGCCGTCGTCGAAAGCAGCTGGCGACGGGAGCAAAAATGATCCGCTGCCAATCCTTGGTCTGGGGCGCACCCGGCCAACCGCTGACGACGCCTTTGAGTCTTGAGTTCGAAAGCGCCAGCCTGACCGCAATCATCGGCGCCAACGGCTGCGGCAAAAGCAGTCTGCTGAAAGTCATCGCCGGTTTGCAGAAGCCCTTGGCCGGCAAGGTGGAAATGGCTGTTCCACGCCAAAGCGGCATTTCCTTTCTGCCGCAACAGCAACATTTGGATCGGCAGTTTCCAATCAGCCTCGAAGAGCTCATCGCCGCAGGTTTCTGGGGCCGTCGGCTCTCGACACAGCTGCGCACGCAGCGACTGAAAAACGCATTGGAAGACTGGCATTTGAGTGGGCTCGAACAGCGTCCGTTGATGGCCCTGTCCGGCGGTGAGCTACAACGTGCCCTGCTCGCGCGACTGAGCCTTGCTGACGCCCCGGTGCTGTTGCTGGACGAACCGCACGCCGCACTCGACGAACTCGGCCAGCAATTGCTCTGGCAACACATTCACCACTGGCACGCCGAGGGCCGGACACTGCTTGTGGTCTGCCATGACCTGGCGGCTGTCCGCCAACAAATTCCGCATACCCTGCTGATCAAAAACGGCCACTGCGTGTACGGAACCAGCAGAGAACTGATCCAGCCAACACCGCACATGCAGGTCGCCTGATGCTCGCCACCGTCAGCCATTTCTGGCAGCCGTTCAGCGAATTCGTGTTCATGCGCCGCGCCCTGCTCGGTGGTCTGGTGCTGGCGTGCAGCACGGCGCCCTTGGGTGTTTTTTTGATTCTTAGACGTATGAGCTTGATCGGTGACGCCGTCGCGCACGGTATTCTCCCTGGTGCAGCGCTGGGATTCTGGTTTGCCGGTTTGAGTCTTCCCGCACTCACCCTCGGTGGCTTGGGAGCCGGTCTGAGCATGGCCGGACTCGCGGCTTGGATCACCCGGCGAACGGGGTTGCGAGAAGATGCCAGCCTCGCCGCGATCTATCCGATCTCACTGGCCAGCGGCGTTTTGATCCTTGGCATCGCCGGCAAGCGCCTCGACCTTCTGCACTTGCTGTTCGGCTCAGCGTTGGCCGTAGACGGGCCGACACTGACCGGCATGCTGTGGGTCTCGGCGGTCAGCCTCATGGCGATGGCGGCGATCTACAAACCTCTGCTGCTGGACACACTGGACCCATTGTTCTTGCGCACGGTCAGTCGTCTCGGACCACTGGCTCATGGCGTGTTCCTGACTCTGGTCGTGCTGAATCTGGTGATCGGCTTTCAGGCCATCGGCGCACTGATGGTTGTCGGCCTGATGATGCTTCCGGCTGCTGCGTCGAAATTTTGGAGTCGCCGCCTACCGCTACTGATCGCCATCGCCGCGGTCATGGGCTGCGTGTCTGTGTGGCTCGGCTTGCTGCTGTCGTTCTACTACTCGCTGCCCAGCGGCCCGGCCATCGTGCTGGTCGCGGGGGTCGGCTATCTGCTGTCGGTGGTGTTCGGACCGGTTCACGGTTTGCTGCGCCGCCCGCCTTTGCTCACATCCCAATGAGGTGTTTCCCGATGCGCGCTCTACTCGTGCTGTTCAGCCTGATGCTGTCGATGTCCTTGTCAGCCGCCGAAAAACTGCCGGTGGTCACCAGCTTCAGCATCCTTGCCGACATGGTTCATCAGGTCGGCGGCGAGCACGTTGAGATCACCAACATGGTCGGCGCGGACGCCGATGCGCACACCTACGAGCCGACACCGGACGATGCCAAGGCGTTGCTCAAAGCCAAAGTGATCATCAAGAACGGCCTCGGTTTCGAACCTTGGCTGGATCGCCTGGTGACCAGCACCGACAGCAAGGCAACGGTGATCAGTGCCAGTCGCGGGGTGATTCCACGTTCGCTCGATGAAGATGGCGAAACCGTTCCGGATCCACACGCCTGGCACAATCTGGCGAACGCTGAGTTGTACGTCGCCAACATCACCAAGGCGCTGATCGCCGCCGACCCGGCCAACAAGGCTGACTACGAGCGCAACAGCCAGACCTACCTCAAGCAGATCTATGCCCTGCTCGCCGAAGCCAAAAACAAACTCGGCGCGCTGCCGCCGGGCAATCGCAAGATTGTTACCAGCCATGATGCCTTCGGCTATTTAGGTCAGGCCTATGGCATCGACTTTATCGCGCCACAGGGTTTGTCCACCGAGCGCGAGCCGTCCGCCGCCGAAGTGGCTGCGCTGATCAGGCAGATTCGCCAGGCCAAGGTCAAAGCGGTGTTCATGGAAAACATCAAGGACGCGCGTCTGCTCAAGCAGATCGCGGATGAAAGCGGCGCACACATCGGTGGCACGCTGTACTCGGATGCACTGGCTTCCACCGGGCCTGCGAGCACATTTACCGGGCTGTTCGAATACAACCTCAATACGCTGTACAAGGCGTTGAGTCAGCCATGACCTGAGGTGCACTTCCGATCTATTCGCGAGCAGGCTCGCCCACAGTTGGAATGGGTTCCAACTGTGGGCGTCGCAGAGGTTTCAAGCGCGGGGTTTTACCGTGCCGCAATCCTGACCCAGCCACACCGCACGGGTTTCCAGGCTGCCCTTCTGGTTGATGCCGATAGCGTTGAAGGTGCCATTGGCAACGGTGGTGAACTCGCGGTCACTGAGGAACGTCGCCACGCCTGTGCCCTGGGCTTTCGGGCAGCTGAAGCGGAATTTCCACTGGTTGCCGGTGCGCTCGGTGATCTGCTGCTTGCAGCCCGATTGCGGGTCGGCCAACGGGATGTCGTTAGTCGCCACCTGCTGCGGCGTCAGGCAAGCGCGGATGCCTTTGCCGCCGATGTTGATGCCGTTTTTCTCCAGCGCCGCGCGCTGCTGCGGGGTGATCTGGCCTTGAATCTGGCCAAGAATCGATTGCACATCCATGGCCTGATCATCGACCTTCAGATTGCTCGAAGACATTTCCCACAACCCCGGCTGCAGCATTTGCGCCTGCGCAACCACCGGCAATGCCAAACCCAGGCCCAGCGCCAAACCCAGCAGACGAACGTTCATCGAGTAACTCCTGATCAGTTGTGGCCGTTAGACGCCGGCCGGTTGCGTCGGTTCATGCACCGATTAAATAGAGACATTCGCCGCAGAACATGGTCTGTTAAGCATTGCATCTCGCGGAGCAAGGCTGCCCCATGGATTTTTTCGGACCGCACATTTTCGGTTACCTGATCGCCCTGTTGCACACACTCGGTTCGATCGCTGCGATCCATGCGGTGCTCACCGTGCGCACTGCGCAAGGCTCGATCGCCTGGGCATTGTCGCTGATCTTCATTCCCTACCTCACGCTTATTCCATATCTGGTATTTGGTCGCAGCACCTTCGATGGCTACATCAAGGCGCGGCGCCAGGCCAACGAGCAGATGCGTCTGGCCATTTCCGAATTGAACTGGCGCCCGTGGGTGGAAGAAGCCTTGGCCGCTCGCGCGTCGAGTGCCTACGCCTCACTGCGCGCAATGCCGAAACTGGGGCGCATGCCGTGCCTGGCGAACAACGAGGTGCAACTGCTGGTGAACGGCACCGCGACCTTCGATGCGATTTTTCAGGCGATCGCACAAGCGAAGGAAGCCGTGCTGATCCAGTTCTTCATCATTCACGACGATCGGCTCGGCCAGCGCTTGCGTGATTTGCTGTTGAAGAAAGCCGCCGAAGGCGTATCAATTCATTTGCTCTACGACCGCATCGGCAGCCATGCCCTGCCCCATCATTACGTGCAGGCGCTACGTGATGCCGGCGTCGAGGTCAAAGCCTTTGCCACGCGCAGCGGCTGGCTCAACCGCTTTCAGGTCAACTTCCGCAACCACCGCAAAATCGTTGTGGTTGATGGCGTAGTCGGCTTTGTCGGCGGGCATAACGTCGGCGATGAATACATGGGTGAGAAGCCACCATTGGCGCCGTGGCGTGACACCCACGTCAAAGTCCGCGGGCCGGTGGTGGCCTGCATGCAGGAATCGTTCGCCGAAGATTGGTTCTGGGCTGCTCGTACTCTGCCGCCGTTGATCCTTCCGGATGCGTATCCGGAGGACGGCGTGCTTTGCCAATTGCTCGCCAGCGGCCCGGCGGATGCCTACGAAACCTGCTCGCTGTTTTTCGTCGAAGCCATTCACGCAGCAACACAACGCGTATGGATCACCAGCCCTTACTTCGTCCCGGACGAAGCGGTGTTCGCGGCATTGAGGCTGGCGGTGTTGCGTGGCGTCGATGTGCGCCTGTTGTTGCCGTCGCGGCCTGATCATCGCATCGTCTATGCCGCCTCAAGCCTGTATGCCTTTGAAGCGGTGCGTGCCGGCGTGCGGGTGTTCCGCTATCGACCGGGTTTTCTGCATCAGAAAGTCGTGCTGATCGACAGCGAAATCAGCGCCATCGGCAGCGCCAACCTGGATAATCGCTCGTTCCGCCTGAATTTCGAAGTGATGTTGCTGACCGTCGACAGTGAGTTCGCCGCCGCCGTGGAACACATGCTCAATGACGATTTCGCCCAAGCCGATGAGGTGGCCAAAGAAGAAAGCCGGGAGATCCACCGCCTGCAACAGGTCGGCATGCGGATCGCCCGGCTGATTTCGCCGATACTCTGAGCGCCCCGTTTCAGGGGTGGTAGATGTCGTCGCGGGTCCAGGGCAGTTCGTGGCTGCCATCCGGATGCGCTTTCACGGCGAGGATCTGATGCAGATTGATCCAGCCCCGGGCAAAGGCATACGCGCAACCGGCCAGATACAGACGCCAGATACGCAGTGCTTGCTCAGGCACCAGTTTCGCCGCAGCTTCGAGGTTATCCTCCAGTCGCTCACTCCAGTGATCGAGCGTGCGCGCGTAGTGCAAGCGCAAGCTTTCGACATCGACGATTTCCAGCCCGGCTTCACTGATCTCGGCTGAGATCATCGCCAGATGCGGCAGCTCGCCGTTGGGGAACACGTACTTTTCGATAAAGTCGCCTGCGCCGCGTCCAACCGGGCGGCCATCGGTGTGTTTGGCGGTGATGCCGTGGTTCATCACCAGGCCGCCCTCCTTCACCGCGCCAAACAGCGTTGCGCAATACTCGGCGAGATTGGCATGGCCAACGTGTTCGAACATGCCGACGCTGACAACCTTGTCGAAGCGGCCGTCCTGCGGCAGATCGCGATAGTCGAGCAATTGCAGTTCGACCTGATCTTCCAGACCCTCGGCCTTGACCCGCTCCTGCGCCAGCGCCAACTGCTCCTTGCTCAAAGTAATACCGAACACCTTTACGCCGAACTCTCGCGCCGCATACCGTGCCAGACCGCCCCAACCGCAGCCAACATCCAGCAAATATTCGCCCGGCTGCAAGCGCAGCTTGCGGCACAGATGGCGGAATTTGGCTTGCTGCGCCTGTTCGAGGGTTTCGCTACCGGTTTCGAAATAGGCACAGGAATACGCCATGTCGCTATCCAGCCAGAGCTGGTAGAACGCATTCGACAGGTCGTAGTGATAGGAAATGGCTTTGGCGTCGGTGTCTTTGTCGTGATGCGCACGCACCGGCTGACTCTCTTCGTCTTCGTCGAGCAGCGCATGGCTCAATTCATCGCAAACCCGGATGACCTCGCTGATCGAGCCCTCCAGTTCCAGCTTGCCTTCGACGAACGCCGCACCCAGCGCATCCAGGCTTGGGTGGGTGAATTGAGTAACCATCTGCGGGTCCTTGACGACGATGGTTACGCTGGGCGTCGGGCCCAGATTGAACTCGTGGCCGTCCCAGAGTCGCAGGCGAAGCGGTAACTGCAGATTCTGTAAGGCCGGTGGAAGTTGCGCGAGCATGGAAAATCCCCCCTTGTTTCAGACGTCTGATCTGAGGGTAGACCAACCTGGAAAAATAGCAGGCTATCGATTCGATCGGCCTTGTCTATCGTGATCGGCACATCGGCTGAACGCCACGGGCGACGCGCCTTACGATAGATGACTGCCTGCGCACTCGGCGGTTCGATGAATTTTCTTTCATTTAGCCTAAGCGTCGAGCCTGAGCAATGGCTCCTGAAAGCGCAGCAAACGTCCGGCGTTGCCCAACACCAACAGGGTGCTCAGGTTATGCAGCAGCGCCGCGATCATTGCCCCGGCCGCGCCAAGCCAACCGAACGCCGCGAAGACCACGATAGCCAGCGTCCAGCCGAGGCCGATAATCACGTTGACCTGCAAAGTACGCCGGCACTGACGACTCAAGCGCACGCAAGTACCGAGGCGACGCAAGTCGCTGCCGATCAAAACGATGTCCGCCGACGCCAAGGCAATGTCGGCCCCGCCAGCGCCCATCGCCACGCCGACCACGCCGGCCTTGAGCGCGAGCGAATCGTTGATGCCGTCGCCTACCACCATCGGACGAAAGCCGTGATCGATTTCCTTGAGCACGCGATTGAGTTTGTCCTCCGGAAGCGCTTGCGCCTGGACTTCGTTCAGCCCGACTTCCTGCGCCAGGGTCAGTGCAACGCTCTGACGATCACCGGTCAACAGGAGTTGGCGTCCCAGCCCCAGTTCGCGTAACTCGTTCAAGGCGAAGCGCGCTTCGGGTTTGATGCTGTCTGCTAGCAGCAGCCAGGCGAGGAATTCACCGTTCAAAGCCAGGCCGGCAATCGGGCCATCGTGGTCAGGAACGAGGGTCGTTGTGATGCCCAGTTGCGCGAACAACTCTGGACGACCAAGCGCAGCTTCGCCCTTCCCTGTCATCGCAACTACGCCCAGGCCTTGGCGCTCATGGATGTTGGTCAGAGGCCAATAGGCTTCCTGATCGGCCATCCCGGCGAGTGCCCGGCTCACCGGATGACTGCTCGCCGCGCCAAGACTGGCGGCCAGTGTCTGCACTTCGGCCGTGTCCGCATTCAGGCTGTCGATCGACTGCAAACGCAAGGTGCCGTAAGTCAGCGTGCCGGTCTTGTCGACCACCAGCGAGGTCAGATCGGCGAGTTCTTCGAGGAACGCCGAGCTGCGAATCAGAATCCCGTGACGCGCGGCGACGGCGACACCGGCAATCGCCGTGGCCGGCGCCGAAAGCACCAACGCACACGGACACGCCGCCACCAATACCGCGAGCATTGATTGCGCATCATGAGTGACGAACCAGGTTACCGCCGCCAGCAACAAGACCAGCACCATGTAGCTGCCGGCATAGCGTTCGAGCAATCGCGTGATCGGCGGTTTCGAGCGCTCGGCGTTTTGCATCAGGGCGATGACTTTGCCCAAAGTGGATTCGTCGCCGGTGCGAGTGACTTCGACGCGCAGCAATCCATCGAGGTTGATCGCGCCGCCGAACACCAGCATGCCGACGCCGGCTTCCACCGGAACCGACTCACCGGTAATCGACGCGGTATCAAGGCTCGCCTGCCCCGATAAGATCCGACCGTCCGCCGGCACCCGATCACCGGCCCGCACCTCGACAACATCGCCAGCGCTGAGCGTGCCGTTGTCCACTTCGATGATCGAACCATCTGCTTGCAGCTTGCGCGCATGGCTGCGGGTCAACTGGCCAAGCGCATTGATCGCTTCCTGGGAGCCGATCACGCTGCGCTCCTCAAGCACATGGCCGAAGATCATGATGATCGGCAACAACGCCGCAGTGAGCAGATCACCGGTCGCCCAGGCACCGAGCATGGCCAGCGCGATCAACTGATCGGTGATGCCGTGCAGGCTTGGGTAACGCAGGCTGTACCAAGCCGACCGCATCACCGGAACCGCTACCAGCAACGAGGCGAAACCGAGCAGCAACTGGCTGACACCGATTTGCTCCGGGAGCATCCAGCGCCAGAGCAACCCCAGACCCAGCAATCCGAGCGCAAGCATCGCCAGGGTCAATTGGCGCGCGGCGCGACGTTGTTCGGCCGAGGACAACAGGCCTGGGGCAGCGGTGGTCGCCGTCATTGACTGGCTCCTTGAATGATCAACCGGGAATCGTCTTTCGGATTGACGGTGGTGACCGACCCGGCCTGATCCAAGATCTTCGGTATGCGCTCGCGATACAGACGCAGGAGCATTTGCGGGTCGGTAGACGTGGCCAGACTCGAGACGGTTGCGGTATCGGTCGAGGCTTTTGCAAGACGCTCGCCTGCCTGCGCGTGAGCCACCTGGAGCGTGCGGTCTGCCTGTTCGTTGGCGGACTGGGCAAGTTTCTCGGCATCGGTGCGCGCGTTAGCCACTGCTTTGTCAGCCTGCTGACTGGCCGTCAGAACCGCATTGAAGGCACTGACCGCTGGCTCCGGCAGACTTGATTGCACATCCACCCGCGACACCTCAATGCCAATACCCTGGCCGCTCGCCTTCAGTTCAGCGAGTCGCGCGTTGATGCCTTGCACCAGATCACCGCGCAATCGCTCACGACGCTCGGCCGCCTGATTGTCGGCGCCGATCAGTTCCGGGCGAGCGACCAGAATGGTGTCGAGATCTCGCGCGGCGGTCAGGGCCACGGCGCTGCGCGTCACCAACCGATCGAGTGCTGGCAGCACATGTTCGCCCTGCAACACGAACGCATAGGGATCGGAGACTTGGTAAAACACTCGCACGTCCAGTTGCACTACGCCGGCATCGCCGGTCAATAAATAACCAGACCCGGCGAGTGCATCACTCAATGGCGTGGCGAAGGACGCCACCCGGTCAGCCGTCAACGCCTCGTCACTGCGCAACAGATTTTCCACTCGGCGCTCGATCATCCGATCCGCCGCCGGCAACAGAACCACCTGTTCAAAGGGTTGCGGCCACGCCCATAACAGCCCGGCATTCTGAACGCGATCCAGCGCGCCGAAGTGCAGCACCACGGCGCGGTTCTGCGGATCAATCTGCCGGACATTCGAGAACACCCATGCCAGTGCGGCCAAAACAGTGATCGCATACAGGGCGATGAAGGTCAGACGACCGGCCTGAATCCACGGACTGTTCAACGCATGTGTTCCACGTGGAACTTCTTCGCTCATGGCTGCGATCCAGCTTTGTTGTCGAGCGTCGGTGGGCCGTCGACCAATACGCGGAAAGGTGCGGCATCGGTGCGCAGAATCAATTTGGTGTCCGGCGTGACGATGGTGCCGAGGGTATCGAGGGAGCGCAGCAAGTTGTAAAGCTGCGGCGAACTGGCGTAAGCGCGCCCATAAATCTGCGCAGCCTCGACCCGGGATTGCGCTTCGATATCGGCGGCTTTCACCGTCGCATCGGCCTGGACGATCCGCGCATCGCGCTCGGCGGCGGAGCGAATTTGCGCCGCTTCGCGTTTGCCGATCGCTGTACGTTCCGTAGCAATGGTTTCACGCTCGGCACGCATGCGGTCGACCGTGGCGCTGAGCGTGACCGATGGCAAAGTCAAACGCTCGATACCCACCTGCACAACGCGCACGCCATATGTAGCAAGCAACTGTTGATCGATCTGCTGACGCAACTGCGTTTCAAAATCGCCGATGCGCACTTGTTTGGCATCAGTGTTGACCAGATTCGCCAGATCGAAACTGCTGGCCGTGGTCTCCAGCGCTGAGCCGACAAAGGTTCGAATCTGCCGCGCCGCTTCGTCCGGCTGATTCTGCACGGCACGCATGAAACGCTGCACGTGTTCAGGATCACCCTGCACCTGCCACGCCACGTAGGCCTGAATGATGATGCGCAAACCGTCCTTGGTGCCGACGTCCTGCAAACCACTTGAGGTGGTACGTAGACGCAAGTCCACCGGGATTGCCGCTTCGAACGGTGCCGGCCAGCGCCAGCTCAAACCGGGATCAAGCAATACCCGCGAAGGATTACCGAAACGGGTGATGACCGTGGCTTCACCGGAGCGCACTTGCACCAGACTTGCGGCGGCAATGGCAAACGCCACCAGCAACGCAGCCCAGCCCATACGCCGCCACGGAAATGGTCCGACTTCTGGCACCTCGCCGTGATGGTGGTGATGACCATGATGATGGTGATGCCCGCCGTGGCCGTGGTCGTGGCCGCTGTGGTCGTGAACGTCATGAACAGGCGACTGGCTCAATGGGTGGCTCCTGGTTGAGCGGTGGTACGGGCGGGCGACGGATCAGTCGGCAGTGTGAAAGTACGCAGATCGATGGTTGGCGCATTTGCGCTCCCGCCAAGTCGATGATCGAGTATCAGCAACCTGGCTTTACTCAAGCCCTGACTGAGCTGGCTGAGATATTGCTCCAGCACGAAGGCCTGGCCAGCACTGGCGAAGGCTTTCTGGTCGGCGCTGAATTTCAGGTCGGCGGTTTGCGCAGCGGCATTGATCTCCCGCGCATTGGCCGTTGCCTGATCCCGCGCCGTACTCGCCTGCAACTGCGCCTCGTTAGTGGCCTGCGCAGCCGCCCCGCGTTCGCGAGCGATCAACGCCTGCGCGCCGATCTGCGCCGCTTGCACACTGTGATAGGCATTCGCCGCGCCGGCCGGTGGATGAATCGCTTCGACGACTGTGGCAAGGATCTCCACGCCACTATTCAATCTGTTCAGATCCCTTTGCACTGCGCGACCGATTTCCTCGGCCAGCCCTGTCCTGTCGTCGCCGAGCAGACCGTCGAGGGTGCGCGAGGCAAAATCGTGAACCAGGATGCGGCTGGCGGTGCTGCGAATCAGTGTCGGTACATCGGCGCTGTTATAAGTCGCGGCGAGTGCCGCCTCGTCGTTCAAACCGATGCGATAAACGAAGCGCACGTCCATGTTGACGATTTGCAGGCCCTGTTGCGCGCCGCGGCTGCTGGCGATGACCTGGGATTTGTCGTTGACGTGGCTGGCGTCCCACAAACGGTTGGCGGTCAGCGGCGCCGGGCCTTCAGCGGAATCGGACTGCACGGCGATTGGCTTGTCGCCGACACTGGTTGCCAGTTCATGAACCACACCGTTTTCAACGGAAATCACACGCCCGAATGGCCAAGGCAAGCCGCTATGCAGACCCGGGCCGAAAACCTGTTCCGGTTTCCCGAAGCGCTGGTAGATGCCGCGACCTTGCAGGGGAATTTCATGTACGCCGCTCAGCAGCCAACCGCTCAGGGCGACCACCGCCAACACCGGCAACAAGGCCCGGCGCATGTAACTGAAGGCCCAGATATGGCGCAGATCGATGCCGAACCGATTGTGCATTTCATGCTGCAACGCCAGTAACGGCTGCGGCGGCCAGCGCAGCATATCGGCGATAAAACTGCGCGCGAGCAGGGTCGGTTCCATTTGTTCACGCCGCGGGCTGAAGACAGACAGTAACGCGCGCAACAGCAGTTCGCCGGCAACCAACATTGGCAGGACTGCGCTGAGCACCGCCACGCGTACCGGCCAGACTGCGCTTTCGCTGGCAAACAACAGACACAGCGCACCGATCAACAGGGTGATGATCACCACCCGGGTCAGTTGCGCCAGCGCAGCCGCTTCCGGCCATTGCGCCGGCGGTTCCTGCGCCAGGTGCCGCTCCAGCACCAGCAGGGCAAACGCCAGCAACAACGCCAATGCCGCACCGATGCTCGCCAACAGCCCCAAGGCCGCCGCAGGCAGCGTGAGATTCCACACCTGCTCAATACCAAGCAGAACCAGCAACGCCCAGCCGCCGAGCCACAACGTCGGCGCACCGATATGTCCAAGCAGATGGCGGCTCTGCTGACTCAATCGCTCCAGCAGCCTTTCGTACCAGCCCTCGGCTGCGGCGCCCTCCTCCACGACGGTCGATTGCGAAGCGGGCGGATGCATTACCCGCGCGCGCCATCGCGTCACCCACCACGCCGATTGCAGGCCGGCGACCAGTGCCAGCAACGCTGCGCCCTGATTGACCAACAACGGCAACCACAGGGATTGCGGCGCAAACAGGCCGACGAAAAAAGCCAGCACCCAGCCCGACGCGGCCACTGCGCCGAGTCCATACGCCAACCGACGCAATTTGCGTGACTGCACGGCTGCCTGCTGAAAGCGCGGCAGCCCGGTGACTGGCGTGGCGTCCAACTCAAGATCGACTTGCATAACACCCCGAAAATATAGGCTCTGCGTTCATAGCGTTACGATATAACGCAAACTGTGAAATATTCGTACACAATTATGCTTATTCAAGGATGCCGCAGCTGTCGCTTGCCTGAAGCCTTGACCGGAATGTCCGGCAAAGCTCATATTACGTACATAATTTTTATCGCGACTAATCTTGGCTATCCCCATAGAGCAATCTGGAGCAAGCGCATGAGCAACTATGACGTGGTAATTCTGGGCGGTGGCCCCGGCGGTTATAACGCAGCGATCCGCGCCGGCCAGCTCGGGCTCAAGGCCGCTTGCGTCGAAGGACGTGCAACCCTCGGCGGCACCTGTCTGAACGTCGGTTGCATGCCGTCCAAAGCCTTGCTGCACGCGTCGGAGCTGTACGCCGCTGCGGTGGGCACGGAGTTCGCCAATCTCGGCATCGAGGTCGAACCGAAGCTGAACCTTGCGCAGATGATGAAGCAGAAGGACGAAAGCGTCGCCGGCCTGACCAAGGGCATCGAATTTCTGTTTCGCAAGAACAAGGTCGACTGGATCAAGGGTTGGGGCCATATCGACGGCCCGGGCAAAGTGACGGTGACCGACACCCAAGGCAACAAGAGCGAACTCAGCGCCAAGGACATCATTATTGCCACTGGTTCTGAGCCCACTCCCCTGCCTGGCGTCGAGATCGACAACCAGCGCATCCTCGATTCCACCGGCGCGCTGTCGTTGAGTGAGGTGCCCAAACATCTGGTAGTGATTGGTGCCGGGGTGATCGGCCTGGAGCTGGGTTCGGTATGGCGCCGACTCGGCGCGCAGGTCACCGTGGTCGAATACCTTGATCGCATCTGCCCCGGCGTCGATGGCGAGGCCGGCAAGACCTTGCAGCGCGCGCTGAGCAAGCAAGGCATCGCCTTCAAACTGAGCTCGAAGGTCACCAGTGCCACCAGCTCCGCCACAGGCGTGCAGCTTAGCGTCGAGCCTGCCGCCGGTGGCACGGCTGAGCTGATCGAAGCCGACTATGTGTTGGTAGCCATCGGGCGCCGCCCGTACACCCAAGGCTTGGGGCTGGAGAACGTCGGCCTGAGTACCGACAAACGCGGCATGCTCGCCAACAAGCAACATCGCACCGAAGCCGCCGGGGTCTGGGTGATCGGCGACGTCACGTCCGGCCCGATGCTCGCGCACAAGGCTGAAGACGAAGCCATGGCCTGCGTCGAGCAGATCCACGGCAAGGCTGGCGAGGTCAATTACGCGCTGATCCCCAACGTCATCTACACCCAACCGGAGCTGGCCAGCGTCGGCCAGACCGAAGAACAGCTCAAGGCCGAGGGCCGTGCCTACAAGGTCGGCAAGTTTCCTTTCACCGCCAACAGCCGGGCGAAGATCAATCACGAAACAGAAGGCTTTGCCAAAGTCCTCGCCGACGAGCGCACGGACGAAGTGCTTGGCGTGCATCTGGTCGGGCCGAGCGTGAGCGAGATGATCGGCGAATTCTGTGTGGCGATGGAGTTCAGCGCCTCGGCCGAGGACATTGCCCTGACCTGCCATCCGCACCCGACGCGTTCGGAAGCGTTGCGTCAGGCAGCGATGAATGTCGAGGGGATGGCGACGCAGATGTAGGTTCCAAACCTTGCCGCCGTCTTCGCGAGCAGGCTCGCTCCCACTTTGGAATGCGTTCCCCCTGTGGGAGCGAGCCTGCTCGCGAATGGCGCCACCCGGTCTACAGCGGCAGATGGCCTAACGGCAACGCCCCCGGCGCTTTCACCGTGTGAATGGCAAAGTTGCTGCGAATATCGCTCACCCCCGGCAGTTTCAGCAGGTGCGCGCTGACAAAGCGGTCATAAGCGCGCAAGTCAGGCACCACTACCTGCAACAAAAAGTCCGATTCGCCGGACACCAGAAACGCTGAGACCACCTCAGGCAACGCAGTGACGGCCGCATAAAAAGCCTCGGCGCGTTCTTCGTTGTGCCGCTCGACCTTGACCCCGACAAACACCGTCAGCCCCAGCCCGACTTCATCGCGATCCAGATTGGCCTGGTAGCCTCGGATCACCCCCGCCTCTTCCAGCATGCGTACCCGGCGCAGGCACGGTGAGGCCGACAGGCCGATTTCTTCCGCCAGCTCGACATTGCTCAAACGCCCGTTGCGTTGCAGCGCGGCGAGAATCTTGCGGTCATAGGCGTCGAGTTTCATCTTTGGCAGATCCCGATAGTCTGACGGTTGAAAACCAGCAGGTTATGCCAAAGCTGCGAACAATTGAAGCCGACTACGCAAGCACCTGCCCTGCCCTCTCGCTCTAGACTGGCGCGAGCAGATCAACAACGAAAGGGGGTGTGATGTGGCAAGTCTGTGGCTGTATATTTTGACGCTGGCTGTGGTTCTGCTACTGCCGGGACCGGACATGATCCTGCTGTTGCAAACCGGTGCGCGGCAAGGTCGAGGTGCGGCGCTGGCCACCGCGCTGGGCCTGGCCATCGCCCGCGGCTGCCACGTGGCACTGGCGGCATTGGGGCTGGCGGCGCTGTTCAAAACGGCGCCGTGGACGTTTGACGTGGTGCGCATCGCCGGCGCGGCCTATCTGATGTGGATCGGCATCCAGTGTTTTCGCAGCTCGCTGGTGCCGAGCCTGCAAGCCCAAGAGCAGGTACCTGCCCACGGCCAGTGGCGCGGTGCGATCCGTCGCGGTTTGCTGACCAACCTGCTTAATCCCAAGGCGCTGCTGTTCTGCTCAGTGCTGTTGCCACAGTTTATCGTCAGCGACGGCGCGCCGGTGCTGACACAGTTCGCCGTGCTCGGCCTGGTGCTGGTCAGCGTCGGCCTGCTGTTCGACAGTGTTGTCGCCATGACCGGCGCGGCACTGGGCCGTTGGCTGCAACACAGTCCAACCGCCCAGCGCGCTCAGCAATGGCTGTTCGGCAGTCTGTTGATTGGCTTCGCCGTACGCCTGAGCTTCATTCAACAGGCCTAGCCTTTGCGCACCTTGCGCTGACGACGGGTGATAAGCAGTAACGCAGCAACAGCGACCAGGATGATCGCGCCGATCTGCACCGGCCACTTGTACGGTCGCAGCGTTTCACGCACGGCATCGGTCACCTGGGTGACGTAGCGCTTGTCGGCATTCTCAAAATCCGGGTAGGGGCATTGATTGCCGAAGTCTTGCGCCCACGGCACATAAGGGCCTTCCTTGACGTAGCGCTGATACAGCGCACTCTGGTCTTCAAGGCTGCTGTTCCAGCCGGCGGCATTGCACAACACCGCAGCAAACGCCTGACTGGTGTGCGGCAGGTTATCGGCGGCGCGACTGGCCAGTGCCGTGGCGACAAAACGATAGTGATAACGCTGATCCGGTTGCGCGGCGCTGGCCTGCTGGCGCTGCACTTCCGCCGCTGAAATCAGCGGGCCGACATCCAGCTTCGTGCTCTCCAGCGTGTAATTGCCGCCGAAGGTGGCGTAATCAGGCGCCATCTCATAACCGAGGATGTCCATGCCCCACTCCCGGGCCGTCCATGCGGCGTTGTACAACGCACTGGCGCGTTTGCTCGGCCACCACGCCGACTCGGCCTTGAGCCGTTGCTCGCCATAGAGCCGGGCCTTGTGCTGCAGATCGTCACTGGCGAAATAACCGACCGCTTCCTCGTATCGCCCCTCACGCAGCAAGCGTCGACCGAGCAGATTGCGCAGATTGGCGGCCACCGACAGCGGCACATAGTTGTCGCGCTCCTGCTGCGTCAATGGCGGCGGCGCCGGCACATTCTCATCGACGTACTGCTTGAGCTCATCGACCGTCAGCACCCGCTCGGCAACGGTGGCGGCATCGAACCAGTAAAGGCTGTTGCTGCGATACAGCTGCACGAACGCTTGCAGGTATTCGCCGCGTTGCAGCGCCAGGATCGCGCTTTCGCCCTCGACCCGGCATTTTGGCTGCACCGTTTCAAACGCCCAGTCCGGCGTGCGGCGATAACCCCAGTCTTCATTCTGCGGAAAGGCCTGGGCGGCTTTGGCGTAGGCGGCGGCAGCGGCAGTCGTGTCGCCGTCACGCACTGCCAGTTTTGCCCGCAGCCACCAGGCCAGTCCGCCGTCCTCGGCGTTTACCAGAAAGGCCTTGGCAGACGCGTAGTCGCCCTGTTGATAACTCATCGCCGCCAGTCGATCGGCATTGTCGAGGCTGCCACGGGTGCTGTTTTGCAGGAGTGTGACGAGTTTCTTTTCATTCGCCGGCTGCTCACCGAAAGACCAGCCCTGACGGCTGACCAGCGACGCCGTGACCAGTTGCTGCACTGCTGGCTGCTGGAGCAGTTTGGCCAGTTGAGATTCCGGCAATTCGGCCAGTTCGTTCATCAGTTGCTTGAGCGAGGTGTAACCGACGGACGAACCGTGCAGGTTCTGTGCTTCGTACAGTTCGATGGCGCCGCTCCAGTCGCCCGCGCTGCGCAACGCCCGCGCCTCTTCACCAAGGCTGGCAACGCCCAGTTCCAGCGGATCGCTGAAGCCGTCGATGCTCAGTTGCCGTGCCTGGCGAAAGGCATCGCGCGCCTGTTCCAGCGCTTCGATGCGATCGTGTGCCGCGTTGCTCATGGCAAAGGCGATGCGCCCGAGGGAATACGCCGCCCACGTGCTGCGCAACGGACGCTGGTCTGCCGGCAGCGCCAGCACCTTGTTGAAATACTCCGTGGCCAATTGATGGTCGCCAGTGGCAAAGGCCACCGCGCCGGCGACGTACAAGCGGATTTCCACCGGCAGACTGGCGCCCTGTTCCTCGGCCTGACGTGCATCGCTGAGCCCGCGCAGGCGCTTGACCACAGCGTATTGCTCGACGCTCAGGCCCACCTGCTCAGCCTGTTCGCGCGCCAGTTCTGACGCGTTGTCTTCGGCATAATCGTTGGGGTTGTGGGTCGCCGCTGTGACATTTTTCAGCCCGGCAATGGTTTTACCGAGGCGACTGACTTCGAAGCTGAAACTGCCTTCGGGCAGATCGGCGAGGGTCTGCGCGCGGTTGTCGAGCAGGCGCATCGGGAAGTCCGGGCCGCAGGCCAGCGCCGACCCCAGCGGCAGGCTGAGGCTCAGGCAAAGCAGATGGCGGGGCCAGTTACGGGTCAACATGCGAACCTCCTTGATCAATATGTGCACAACGCGCCCAACCGACAGCGCGCTGTCCGCCCGCCGGCAAGCGGCCGTCACGCAGGCGGGTGAAGGTAAGCAGATTGGCACTTTGTTGCAACGAGTAACCGGTGAGCGCATCGGCGCCTGCACAATCCCGCGCCTTTAGGGTGATTTGCGCGGGCCACGGGCTGTCGAGATTGCCGCGGTTATCGAGCTGGATGTCATACAAACCGCCCTGCTCTTTGAATGACAGGCGCAACTAACTGTTCAGCACATCTCCGCGAGCCACCGCGCGTAAAGTAGCCAGGCTCCAGGCGCGACGATCGTTGGCCAGCGGCAGGCGAAACCAGATCAAACCGGTCAAATGCTCAGGCGGATCCTCGCGCAAAGTCTTGGCCAATTGGCTGAGTTGCTGCGGATCGGCGAGCAACTCCCGGCGCTGCCCGCCGCGCTCCAGTTGCACTTCGCTTTCCACTACCGGCGCGCCACCGTCATCGCTCAACAGCGCAACGCCGTAGGCCGGCAGCGCCAGATAGAACGGTTTGTCGCTGACATGTGCCCAGGCCTTGGCCCACTTCAACGCCTGCCTGGCGTCGAAAAGACCCAGTCGCGGATCGCTCACGGCGTGGACTTGCAGCACGCTGCTGTCGACGCTTCGCAACAGCGCCGGCAACTGCGCGCTATCGAGCCAGGCCGGTAGCGCGGTGATGCTCAAAGGCAACGATGGCGGCAAGACCGCACGCAAGTGTTTGAGGAATTCAGCGTACACGGGCAGCCGTGCATTGCCGGCATCGTGGTCGATTTCGATACCGTTCAGCGTGAGGCCTTGCGCTTGCCAATCGGCAATGACCTGCAGAATCTGCTCGGTGACCTGCTGCTGGTCCAGCGACTGCAACTGGCCATCGAGGCGAATCACTGCGATCAGAGCGCGACCATCAGCTTTCAACAACGCCGGATCAACCCGCGCCCTGCTCCACCGCTCGCCGGGAAAGGCCTGCAACGCCAGCACGCGCAGGGTGGAGAAATCATGGCGACTGTCGCGCAATGCCGGCTCATGCGCAGGTGTCCATTGGCGTTGCCAGACGTAGAGCTGCTGGTCGAGGGCCGGCGCGACGTGTTGCTCGCAACCTGCCAGCAAGACGCTAAAGATCAGACCCGCAATAGACCGCATACCTTGAAAATCCCTGAAGCCACAGGGCTGCAAGGTTACACAAAACAAGGCGTAGCGAGTCGATCAGACTGCGGCTTCAGAACACGCAGTTGGTGTGCTGGACGTACCAAGACGTTGCACCAGCGCGGCACCGCGGTTGCGCATAGGCATTTCGATGAAGCGGTAATTCAATTCGCTGAGCAGGGCAATCAGACCGAACGCCCAGAGCAAGGTGAACACTGGATGACCGGCCGGACTCGGCAGGCCCGCTTCCTGCAAACGGAAAGTAACTTCACGTACCATGAAATACACGGGAATATGAATCAGGTAGATGCCGTACGACCGACTGCCCACCCATCCCATCAATTGCTGCAAGCGCCCGGCCGATAACAGGTAATCCTGATTGTAAGAGGCGACCCACACCAGCAAGGCACTCAATAAAGCGATGGCGCCAACGCGAAAGTGAGTCGCGGAAAATCCATCGGTGGCCAGGTAACTCATCAGCGTTGCAACGACAATCAGCGCTGAGATTCCGGCCCCGTTGCGACTCAGAAACAGCGGCTGCCAACGCCGGTAATTCGGTTGAGCACTCCACATTGCCAACAGTACGCCGAGGGCCAGCGCGTCGGTTCGAACGACCATCAGCAGCGGCGTTCGCACCGCCAGCAGTTGCACTGCGACCAGCGCCAGCAGCACCCAGACCAAATGTCTGCGGCACAGCAGAATCAGCAACGGAAACAACAGGTAGAACTGTTCTTCCAGGGCCAGACTCCAGTAGACGAAACTGCTGCCATATTCGTAGCGGAAGAACGCATCGGCAAAGCGGAAATTGGCATACTGCAACACTCCTGCGAGCGTCGCCTGCAGATTGGCCTGCAGCGTGCCGAACGCCCCGGAGCGATTGAAAAACATGCACATCAGCAGCACCAGGGCCAGCCACAGCCAGGCCGAAGGCAGCAGGCGAAAAGCGCGGCGTAGCCAGAAATTGCGCGTTTGTTCCCAGTATTGCTGACGGCTGCTGCAATTACGCAGCGCAGGAATCAGGCTGCGGGCAATTACGAAGCCGGAAATGGCGAAAAACAGGTCAACGCCCCACCAGGGTTGTGCCCAAGCATGAATGGCATCGAGCAATGGCACCGGATCGCGGAACAGATTGCCCGCAAGGTGATGGAACAGCACTCCGAGCACGGCAATGGCACGCAGCACTTCGATGTCCATGATGCGTTTACTGCTCATCCGGCATCTCCGCATCCAGCGGTTTACGCGCAATGATCACCTGACTTTTGGGCATGAACTGGTCAAGCACCTGTTTGATCGCAAGTCCGTCGGGCCGGTCGAGCATCTCTTCCCAGGTTCTCGCCCACCCACCCATCAGATGAGGAAAAGGCGCGTGGATCCGATCACGCACCGCACCGTCCGGATCCTTGCCGGCCGCTTTTTCGCTGGCCCAGAAAAAGATCATCCCCATCACCCAGAAAAACCCCGTCGCCTGCCGATGCTCAATGATCAGTCCGGCGTCTTCGACCAGTGCGGCAAAGCGCTCTGGAGTGAAGATCTGCACGTGGTTGGGCGACTGGTAATAACTCTGCGGAGCGATACCTTTTTGCAAGTGCTCGCCAACCGGGGCGGGGACACTGAGCAGGTACAACGCACCGGGACGCCCCATACGCGCCAGTTCGGCCATGAACGCCTCGGGTTCGTCGACGTGCTCCAGCACCTCCATGCACACGACACGGCTGGCGCAGCCGTCGGCCAACGGTAACGGCAAGGTGTTGCTGACCAGTCCCAGATTCGGCCGGGTGCTGCGGTCTTCGACCTGCCGTGCCAGCTCGCGCACTTTGTCGTGTTCACTGTCGGTGAAAATCACCGATGCGCCCTGGCGTACGGCAAACAATGTTGCGGCGCCCTCGCCGCAACCGACGTCGAGCAAGGTGTCGTCAGGCGTAATGGCAAAGCCCTTGAGCAATTCGCCGCTGTCATTGAGAAACCAGCCGTCCAGCACGGCATCACGCAAACCGACATCACGGGGCGACCAGACAAATAAAGGCTCGGGTTCAGCGTCTGGCGTCGGCTCAATCACCGGTTCCGCTATCGGTTCAGCCGCTGGCGGCGGTTGCGAAGATTGCGCTTGGGCAAACAATCGATGAAGCAATCTGCGAATCATGCGCCGATAACCTCCCTCGCCATTTCGGCGCGGGCTTGCAGCAGGCTCGCCAGAAACGCCCGTAATCGCTGCTCGGCCACCGCTTGACTGCAAAACGCCTCGAGACTCACGACAGCCTGTGCCGACATGGTGGCGTAACGCTGGGGATCATTTTGCGCGACGTCGTAACTGGCAGTGTAAGCGGCACAGATCGAAGCCCAGCTCGTTGCGTAGCGCAAGGTTCGATAGGCCGAACGCGGGTCGTGAGGCCAAGCCGTGAATTGCTCGGTTGCCTCGATCAGAAAAGCGTTATCGGCATTCATATAGTCGATCATTGCCGTGGTGCACGGTGCCACCGCCGGCTTGCCGCACGACATGAATTCCATCAGCGGCAGGCACTGGCCTTCGCCGTAGGAAGTGTTGACGACGTAACGGGTCGCCTGCACCAGACGTTCGTAATCCGCGTCTGCCAGATAGCCGTAGATAAGCACGATGCGGCAGCGATAAGGCTGATTCTTGTAAAGGTGATGGAGGATGTCGGTGAGGGCTTCTTCAGCATCGTGATGGGTGAGTTTCAGCACCAGGGTTGCATCAGCGTTTTCCCGCATAGCGGCACAGAAGGCACTGATCATGTCCTCCCAGTTCTTGCGCCCGTCCCGGGGGTTGAACACCGAGGTGTACACCACACCTTCAAGCACCAGCTCTTGCTCGGTGACCGGCGCGAGGAAATCGATTCCACGCCCACGGCGCAACGGCACAGGAGCGAAAGCATCCAAGGCGATCTCGCGAGTGTCGACTACCAGGCCTTTGATTTTCAGCCGTACTGAATCGACGGCTGGCTGCCCCTGCAATTGAACGCCGCGCGCTGCGAACCGATCCCAGACCGGCGCGGGGACGGCGACTATCGGGTACTCGACAGACATCGCTTTGCGCACGGCATCGACCGTGTAACTGGAGTGCGTGATCGCAGCACCGCAGGCGGCAAGTACTGTGCGCCAGTCGTTCAGCGGATCGCCAGCGAATGGCTCATCGGGAATCGTGCTGAACTCCCAGGCAAAGACCGGCAAGGTCGGACACGCCAGATGCACCGGGGTGCGATGCGGTGGCGAGAACGACAGAAATACGCAAGCCTCGCCACGTGACTGGCACTCTGCATACAACGCATCGACTTCGCTGTTCGGGTCCATGACCTCGATCACCCGACCCAGACGTTCTAGCACTGGCCGATACTCCTTGAGCACGAAGTAATAGCTGTACTCCGAGCGCCCAAGGTTGCGGCTGATGGTGTGCTGGTTGGTTTCCGAATGGATGATGATCAGCATGGGGCGCTATCCCTGACCTGGGCAACGTGACCGGGCTGTGGTTCGAGCCCGAAAAAATCCTCGACGCGCTTTTGCAGAACCGCGATCGCACTGAAATGCTCCATGCGCTGCGCGGCAGCCAACGACATTCGCTGATAATCCTGAGGCTGTGTCGTGGCCATCCGGTAACTGTCTTCGTAGGCTTGTTTCAAGGAGCCCCAGTCTGGCCGGTGACGATGCGCACGAAACAGCATGCGCGGGTCATGGGGCCACGTGCACGCCTCAACGCTGGAGTCGACCACGAACGCCACAGACTCGTCGATATAGTCCTGCATCGCCGTGTGGTCGGGGGCGATCACCGGTTTGCCGCAGGCCATGAACTCCATCAGCGGCAGACACAGACCCTCACAATGCGAGGCGTTGACGTAAAAATTCGCCGACTGGTAAAGCCGCGCGTATTGCGCATCGTCCATGTAACCGTGAATCATCACGACCCGACAGGAAAAAGGCGCCAGCTGCGCCAGTGGCGTCATCAAGTGTGCATAGACGGCAGCCAGGTCGCTCTGGGTAAATTTCATCACCAGTGTGGCGTCGGGAGTGTCACGAAAGGCCGCGCAGAAAGCGGTGAGGATCTGTAGCCAGTTCTTGCGCCCGTCCGCGGGGCGAAACACCGACGCGTAGACCACACCGTCAACCTCGGCTTGAACCTGCAATGAGGTGTCCGGCATATCTCGCGGTGGCGGTTGCACTGGCACCGGCAAAAGTTGAGGGCCGGCGATACCGGGCAAATGTCTGGCGAGCCATTCATGCCAGGAATGCCCAAGCAAGTCGTGAATCCCCTCCCAGTACCAATTCTGCAAAAACCTCACCCGTGGCACCACGGGCGTCTGATCATGGCCGGCATTGAGCAGCCAAAGGCGCAGGTAATGCTTTGCGATGACCAAGCGTCGTTTCCACGTCAGCGGTGGTGGTCGCGAAGCCTCCAACTGTGCTTCGATTTCCGCCAGTTCTTCGGCGGTGAGAGGCTTGGGCAGCAGATTATCCGGATGCAGGTTCATCTGGCGGGAATCGAAAATGCACCCTTTGAGCGTCAACGTCGTACCTGTGTTGACCGGTGTGCTGAGGTGCTGCTTGCCGATGGACGCAAGCTCCTCTCCGAGTGGGGCGGGCAATACCAGCACAGGGAAATCCTCTCCCATCGAGCGACGAATCGCTCGGGCGGTATGGCTGGACAGTGTGATCACGCGGCCATGCCTTGCCAACATGCGCGTCCAGTCCTGGCCAGGATCATCGCCCCATTGTTCATCGGGAATCGAGTCGTACTCCCAGGTAACGACGCAAATGGTCGGGCACTGGAGGTCAATCGCGGTTTTTTGTGGTCGGGTGAATGAGAGGAAAACACTCTCTTGGCCGGCGGCGTGTAACTGCCGAAAAAGCGGGTCAACCTCTGCGACAGTACTCACCACATGAACTAGCCCGACAGTTTCGAGCAATGAACGGTAAGCCTTCAATACGAAGTAATAACTCGCGTCGGGATGGCCGAGACTCTCCCTGATGGAGTGTTCGTTGATGTCCGAATAAAGAATGAAGTTCATGGCATTCCACAATGAAACCGCCTTCCCGGCAGCTTCACCCTAGTGACGGCCAAGCGTAGAACCTGATCGATCGCGGTTCTTCGTCTCAAGTCTCGTCTTGTTCTTGTTTTAGTGGTCGGTCTCACCTTTTCGCACAACGAGCCGGAACATCCCTGGCAAGCGTGATGAGGGCCATTCTAAACACATCCATCACGAGTCCGGAAACCGCCCGGCGAGAATAAATCGGACTACGCTGATGAGAACTGACCAGTCACGGTTTGCCCTGTTGAAATTGCCGAGCAATTGGCACAGATTGTAGACAAACAACTACAACAACTGACTTCGCCTGCCTGTCACCTAGCTGTTTCTTCAGCCGGGCAGACCTTTTTACAAAGCCTGTAGAAAAGCGGCGCTAGTCAAAACCAAGGGGTCGATTTTTGAAAAAGCGTCCATTCGTCGCGGATTCCAATGGATTCGTGGATCACCCTGTCTCGTCGCGTCCGACATTTCCGGGCTCCTCGTGGAAGCAGCAATCCGAGGCGTTGTCCAACGACCTCACCGAGCGGTACGACACCACCGATCTTTGGCCGCAGTTAGAAATACATCACAGCCGGCTTTTGCCACAGTGCGGCGTCAGCTGCTTCGATCACTCACACTGGAGGACAGTTTAATGCTTTCAGTGTACAGATCGTTGTACGACTACCGAGGGTTCATCAGTGGCAGCGTACAACGAGAGTTTCAAGCGCGGTACCGCAACTCCCTGTTAGGCGCGCTCTGGCCGATCTTCAATCCTCTGTCGATGATCGTGATTTACACCGTAGTCTTCTCCCACATCATGCACGCTCGCTTGCCTGGCGTGGATGACGGCATGGCCTACAGCATTTATCTGTGCGCCGGACTTCTGGCGTGGGGGCTTTTTTCAGAAATCACACTGCGCAGCCAGAACATGTTTCTGGATAACGCTAACCTGTTGAAGAAGGTCAGCTTCCCAAAAATATGCCTGCCAACGATCGTACTGATCAATGCGGGAATAAATTTCGCAATCATCATCGGGTTGTTTCTTGGCTTTCTACTCATCACCGGACGCTGGCCGGGCGTGGCATTGCTATCGCTAGTGCCGCTGGTTGCTCTGCAAATGATGCTCTGCGCCGGACTTGGCATGGTACTGGGCATACTGAACGTTTTTTTTCGGGATGTCGGCCAGCTGTTCGGTATCTGTCTGCAATTCTGGTTCTGGCTGACACCCATAATTTATCCCATCACCATATTGCCGGAGCCATTGCAGAAGTTGCTCCGATTCAATCCTCTGACCAACCTGATAGGCAGTTACCAGAATCTGTTCGTTTACGGCCAATGGCCGATCTGGAGTTCGCTGCTGCCAACATTCGTGATTGGCGCAGTGTTTTGCACAATGGGCCTGTACCTGTTTCGCAAACAGGTCGGCGCAATGGAGGATGAGCTCTGATGGGACATATTCGTGTTACACGGCTGGGCAAAGCCTATAGACAATATCCCAGTCGCTGGAGCCGTCTGATCGAATGGCTGACGCCTTTTTCACCATTGCGCCACCGCCAGCACTGGGTATTGAAAGACCTCACATTCGAAATCTCTGCGGGCCAAGCTGTGGGTATCGTCGGTGTCAACGGAGCGGGCAAGAGCACGCTGCTCAAGATGATCACGGGCACCAACCGACAGACTTGCGGCACCATCGAGCTTTCGGGACGAGTGGCGGCGCTGCTGGAGCTGGGCATGGGATTCCACCCGGACTTCACCGGTCGGCAAAACGCCGTGATGGCTGGCCAACTGCTCGGTCTGCAGGTCGAAGAAATCAACGCATTGATGCCGGAGATCGAAATATTCGCAGAAATTGGCGAGGCCATTGATCAACCGGTACGCACGTATTCAAGCGGTATGCAGATGCGCCTGGCTTTCAGCGTCGCCACAGCACGCCGCCCCGATATTCTTATCGTCGATGAAGCTCTTTCGGTGGGTGATGCATACTTTCAGCACAAAAGCTTCGAGCGGATCCGCAGTTTTCGCAAGGCCGGCACTACCCTGCTTATAGTCTCTCACGACCGCTCTGCCATTCAAGCGATCTGCGATTCCGCAATTTTGCTCGATGGCGGCCATATGGCGATGCACGACAGACCTGAAGCAGTCATGGATTACTACAACGCCTTGCTAGCCGAACGGGAGGGCCAAAGCGTACGCCAGGAAGTGCTCGACGGCGGCCAGGTTCAGACCGTATCGGGAACAGGTGAAGCCGGCATCCTTGGAGTGCGTTTGCTGGACGAATCCGAACGTTGTATCGAAGTTGCTGAAGTCGGCCAGTCTGTCGTATTGGAAGTAGAGGTTGAAGTCCGTCAGGACATCGAGAGGCTGGTACTTGGGTTCATGATCAAGGATCGACTCGGTCAGCCCATGTACGGTATCAATACCCACCGCCAGAAACAGGCATTGGAAAATCTGCGTGCCGGCGAGCGCGTCATTTACCGCTTCGCGTTTGCAATGGGTCTGGGCAAAGGCAATTACTCCGTCGCCCTCAGCCTGTCGAGGCTGGACTCGCATCTGGACAAGAATTACGAGTGGCGTGATTTGGGCTTGGTGTTTCATGTCATCAACATTCGCCACGAAGACTTTGTCGGATGCTCATGGCTTAACGCTAAGACCACGGTGCGCCGTTATGTCGAAGCCGATTTGCTCGAGCGTATGCCGTGATTCGCTTACTGGTGGAATGCACCCACGTGTTTAAGCATCCGATGGTGAACTCGGGGATCCAGCGTGTGGTGCGAAATGTCATCAAACAATTGCCCGCCAGCGCAAAAGGCGTCGAATGCATACCTGTGGTTGTGCTCAATGGCTATCTGTATCGCGTGCTGCATCTCGCACCGCTCAATTCACCTTTCCTGAACAAACTTGAAAATTTTGGTGAACGGTTGGAGCGCCTGGCTCATCGCTTTTGGCAATGGCATCAACGACGCGACGCAAAATGCACTTCGAAACTGGCGCGACGGCTTTTGTACGTGGGCTACCGACTGACCTCCTTTAGCGCCTTCGGAATATCGCTGCGACTGATTCGACGGGTCAATCGCACTCAACTGCTCAAACGTTGTTTACCGCTGCAACACCAGCCGGGCGATCAATTGTTGTTGCTGGACTCCTCCTGGCACTCGGACTTTTTCGCTCAAGTAGAAAGGTTCAAGAGCGACGGTGTTGGCGTAATTGCCGTGATCTACGACCTTATCCCGCTGACTCATCCGCATTTTTACGAAAGCCGTCTGGTCGGGGTTTTCGGCGAATGGTTCGAGTGGATCACACGCACTGCCGATGGCTACATGGCGATTTCCGCCACAGTGCGCGATCAGTTGCGTGAAGAGTTGAAGTTCCGTATCGGCGCTGAAAAGACCGCCAAATGCTGGTTCGATTTCTTTCATCTTGGCTCAGAACTAGATCTCCATGACACAGAAGGAACAATCGAGCCGCACCTGATGCAACTATTCGTGACCAGCGATCCAGTGTTTCTGATGGTCAGCACCATTGAGCCGCGCAAAAATCACGCGTATCTGCTCGACGCTTTCGAACGCGCCTGGGCCGCAGGCTCCACTGCGCATCTGTGCATCGCAGGAAAGATCGGCTGGAAGTGCGATGCATTGCTGACCCGGGTAAGCAACCATTCAGAACTGAACCAACGACTGTTCATGTTCAACGACCTCAGCGACACTAGCCTTGAATATGCATACGCTCATGCCAGTGCACTGGTTTTTCCATCGTTCGTCGAAGGCTTCGGTTTACCATTGGTGGAAGCCATGCAGCGAGGCTTGCCGGCAATGGGGAGCGATATAGCAGTGTTTCGTGAAATCGGCGGAGATTTTATGGCGTACTTTGACTTGCAGGACCCGCAAAGTCTCGCCAATCTGATTTGCTGCTTCCAGCGCAGCGGGCAATTTCCAGCTGTCCGCGACGTTGTCGATTGGCAATGGATTAGCTGGCGTGAAGCCAGCCTGCAACTAGTCGAACGCAGCGTACACCATTTGTTGGAAGTGCCTGAGGCGCTTCCCATGCAGTACGCATCTTGCCCTTGACGCAACGGTTCAACAGCGACTGCGCACCGGGATGCGCCATTCACCCCATTCCTGCAGATTTTGCTTGCCCGCTCAGCATTGCTGAACAACCTGTCTGGCGCGGCCTCCAGAGTGCGGCTGCGTAAATCAGACTGCGGTTTGCAACCCGGCCACCGTACGCGGCATTGCGACAAAACCCGGCAAGGCTTCGATCCGTGTCAGCCAGGCGCGAACGTTGGTGTAGTCGTCCAGCGAGACATTGCCCTCCGGCGCATGGGCGATGTAGCTGTAGGCAGACACGTCAGCGATGGTCGGCTCTTCGCCCGCCAGATACGCCGTTTTGCCCAACTCCAGTTCCATGACCTTGAGCAGGTTGTGCGCACGGCCAATGACTTCCTCGGCATTCAGTTGCGCACCAAACACCGTGATCAGGCGTGCCGCCGCCGGGCCAAAGGCAATCGGTCCCGCCGCTGCCGACAACCAGCGCTGCACATGCGCTGCGCCCACCGGATCGGTCGGTAGCCAGCGTCCGTTGCCATATTTCTGCGCCAGATAAACCAGAATCGCATTGGAATCGGCTAACACCACGCCATTGTCATCAATCGCCGGCACTTGGCCGAAGCTGTTGATCGCCAGGTACTGCGGCTGCTTGTGCTCACCCTTGGCCAGATCGACGAAGATCAGCTCGGTCGGCAGTTGCAGCAGCGACAGCATCAACTCGACACGGTGGGCGTGGCCGGAACGGGGGAAGTTGTAGAGTTTGATCGCTTGCATGGTCGACTCCGCTGGAAAGTGACGTCGCTACGGGGATGAGCGCGCCGATGGAGTCATCATCTATGGGTTGCCGGAACAACAGAATAACCAGCCGCTGCAATCGATTATTTCATCTCGTGCAATAACGCCGCAGCGCTCAAGGCCGGATGCTCGCGCAGCGCCTTCACGGCGAAGTCGACAAAACTGCGGATCCGCGCCGGTGCCTTGCGCCCGCCCTGATACACCACATGAATCGGCAACGGCGGCAGTTCAAACTCGGCGAGGACGATTTCCAACTCCCCCGCCGCGACTTTGTCCGCCACTTGATAGGACAGCACTCGCGTCAGGCCCAGGCCTTTGCGCGCAGCGGTGATCGCCGACTGATTGGCCGTGACGGTCAGGCGCGGTTCGGTGCGCACACTGAGTGCTTCACCGCCGTCGAGGAACGGCCAGTTGCGTTGCTGACCGATCGCCGACGTCGCCACCACCGGCAGCGCGGCCAGGGCCTGCGGGTGCTCAGGGCGGCCGTGCGCAGCCAGAAACCCCGGTGAAGCGCAGATCACCCGCCGCACTTCCCCGACGCGAATCGCATGCTGATTGCTGTCCGGCAGCTCACCGATACGCACCGCGACATCAATGCCCTCCTCGACCATGTTGACGACCCGGTCCAGCAACAGCGCGTTGATCGACACATCCGGATAACGACAAAGGTAATCGGCCATCACTGGCGTCACGAACAGATCGCCGAACAGCACCGGCGCAGTAATCGTCAACTGCCCGCGCGGCAAGGCATGGCTGCCTGCCGCCGAATCCTCGGCCTCCTGCACTTCGGCAAGAATCCGCCGGCAGTCATCGCAGTAACGCTGCCCGGCTTCGGTGAGATGCACGGTGCGCGTGGTACGCACCAGCAGCTGCGTACCGATATGCTGCTCCAGCGCCGCCACCGCCCGGGTGACGCTCGCCGCCGACAGACCCAGACGCCGCGAAGCCGCCGAAAAGCCTTGCTCCTGGGCGACAACAACGAAGATCTGCATTTCCTGAAAGCGGTCCATCGAATTCCTCCGGGCGGATACGACAATCGCAGCCGAGGCTGCGATTGTGGGAGAGCTGGATTTAGAGAATTAAAACTGTCGCGGGAGTGTCCCATTTTCCGCGGCCTTCAGCTTTTTGGAGAGGAAATGCAAAACTGTCGCAAGGTGCAGAAATGCAGCTTGCGCGCCAAGCGCTAGAGAATTAAAACTGTCGCAGTAAGCAATGACGAGGGTTCGCGCGGTGATTGCGAGCGCCCCGAACCTAAATGCCCCATCATCACGGCTCATCGCGCAATTGTCTGCGTTGAGCCAGCAAGCCCTGTCGGGCCGGTCCTACCCGGCCCGCATAGGTGTTGGTTACCCGGCGTGCATGTTCAGCCCTGGCTTGACCTTTTCAGGCTGCACTGGCATGCCGATATGCCATGAGCAATGACCTTCGCCATCCAGCCCGTCCGGAGCATAAATAGCGCGGAGTTTCTCAACGAGATGCCCAGCAAGGACGGTAACCTTAGGCCCTTTATCGCACTCGCAACACGGCTTCAGGCCTGAGAGCTTAGCGCAGTTGGAGCAGAGCACTAGGTGATCGTCAGGGTTATGCTCACCGTTCGCAGAAAGTTCGATTAGGGTCGCTTTGTTGTCCCAACAGTGGCCGCAGCGGATGTCAGTGTCCGAGGCATGCTCGGGGTCAATCAAATGGATTGTCATGGGAGATTCCCTTTCAAAAAATATTGGAATTTTTTGCTGCTCACGCAGCGACAGCGAAAGCTGAGAAAGGGACTTACCGGAGTCGGTGTCGATACTCACTAAGCTCTGGACCGTAGGCGGAGAGAGGCATACGGAACCAAGCGGTATCTGAGGCTGTGCGAAGGCTGGTAAGGATAGCGGCCAGGACTTCATGGATCCGGCGGCCGACCATGTAGATGGCAAGATCAGTCAGGCGGCAAAAACCACCCATGAGGGAGTTGAGGTTTGCGAATGCTGCTTCCAACGCAGCATGTAATCTTTTGAAAACTTGGATGGTTTCGCGAGGAGAAAGCGCTTTTTTGTGAATAAGTTCAGCCGCGTACTCGGCATAGCTATCCCTTAGCTCTGCTGCTATCTCAAGCAAAGCTGGATCATCAGCAGTCTCGTACGCTGAGATAAGCAGTTTGGCCTGGTTTATGCGCGTTTGAGCCATGTGGGCTTCAAGCAGCACAATCTGCCTAGCTAACATCTCCTCCTGCTTGGCAAAAACCAGTTTCGCCTCCTCAATGCCGCGCGCAACCATGTCGACGAATGATTCGCCTACCTCCTCGGTTGACTCGTTGGCTTCGGGGCAGTCCATGGTTCAGATCACCTAAGTGTTATGTAGATTTTTACTACAACACCTCCATCATATTTCGAAAGAATCTTTGTTTTCAATGATTTGTTGAGGAGATTTTCTACGGGAGCGGTGAGCGGTAAAAAGCCGGCGTGCGGATGGACGCAATCGATTTTCGATCACCCTGTGTGAAGACCAAAATGAACAACAGATACGCCATCAGCGCGCATCTATACGATGCGTATGCTCAGTCTGGAGTCGTTATGGTGAGAGCAGATTATTTGACGATCTGGAGCCGTGGCTTCAATGCTGGGCTACGTCCAGATTTGGCTGCCGCCACATCTGTACATAGGGGTGGCATGGGATGCATTCCCCGGTGAAAAGCCTCCATCATCACATCGTCAAGGGACAGATTGAATCGAGAAGCCGTATTGATCATCACGGCGAGTTGCGCATGGCCAATCCGCTCCAGCGTCTCCTCAGTCACAACCTGTCGCGCCGCATCCAACTGACGTTTAATACCGCTCAGCAATGCAGCCCTGTCCACATCAGGTGTGAGATCGCGGCTGAACTGAATGGTGTATCTGAAGACCTTGTGGTCGAAGTCGTGCATGTGGGTTGCCGACGTTCCCATGGTGATCTGAGCCCTAATAAGGATAAGCTCTGGAAGTGAGTAGCCTTACTACCCGTTAAGCAGATATTTACACTTGAGAGCTCGGATTGTCTAGGCACAGCTCGTCAGGAACACAAACGAGACGTCCGCGATTAGGCAACGGGGGTTGGGCGGACGCTTACCCAGTTGGGCGGTCTTCCCTCGATGGGTATTCTACGCCCCTGGCGCTCCGGTTCTCTTGATCACATCGATGTAACAGCCTAATCAGTCTTGACAAACCCTGCGTAGGATCTCAAACCGCCCATCTTAACTTCGACGACCGGATCTCCCAGCTGAAGAACTCGTGAGAGCAGCGCAGACTTCAGCTGGAACTATGCTGCAGATTGTTCCACGACTCATTGGAGATGACGTAACTGCTACCGTTGCAACCAATTTGTAAAGAAATGGAAGGACCACGGCCGGAATCATAGTGATGGCACTGGCTATCCACACTCGATACTCTTACAGCTCAGATAACTGATTTTTAAGGATAAAGATGACCTTCTCCGAATTTTCTCTGAGCGTAATTGCTTCGATCGTTGCGGCTCTTATCCTCGCAATTGGCGCGAAAGTGACGCTGCTGAAGTGGAAGAAAATCGCTATCGGGTTCGGTGCACTGTTAGCCATTTGCACCATAGGAACAGTCGTAGTGTTCGCCGGTATCACAGTGACCAAAGAATTCTCCGAATACCGCGCCCGCTCAGCTCTTCAGGAAAAGATCGATTCCTACACTAAAGGCCACTACCCCGAGGACTACGAGGAGGGCTACCGTGTGGAAGTGACGCAGGTGGGCGAGCGCCCATTTTTGGCCTTCATGTTCCCGGACGGCGTCTCAGCCACACCGGCCTCTCACCCATGGAGCAATGACCTGTTCACAGGCCAGATCCAAACATTGCTCAATGATAACGGGTATGCGGGCGCACCCGCCTGGGGTTACCAGCTGAAGCCTTTGACTGAGGAGCAATTTCAGCAACTGCTGAAAAGAAAGCGTGAATAGCCTATAGCTGAGCAATAGTTTTCGCTCAGCAGCATCGCACCCGCCTTAGGCAGGAGATGTCAACCAATAGACCAGACAGATTCAATGGCGGTCAGTGTTGGGTAAACTTGAGCAGAGCGCGGCTTACATACGATCGTAGGGATTCGCCGGCCTGGATTCTCTGCAGCGTCTCTAAAATGGGTCTTCATCAGCCTCTGATGACGTTCGAACACGGGGGGGCCATTGAACGGAGGCGAAGCCTAGCGTTAGGCGAAGGTCCTTTATCTCATCCTGCAAAGCTTGACACCTATCGACACACCAACCAGCACTGCGACAGGCTGTAGCCAGTGCAGCGGGAGCCAACAATCAGCGAATCCGGACCTACCCGATTGGCTTAACCGTAAGCGCCAATCCCTCGGGCATCTGTTAGCGGCACCTAACACGCTTGAAAAAGCGCGCTGATGCACGAAAATGCAACGCCCCTAATTAAAGGCTAAGGCTCGCGATGACCAGGACATATCCCATCCGTTTCGGAAAGCAAGGAGAGTATGAGCTAAACGAATTAGCCCTCAAGCACATCTTGGCCGGAGAAACAGCAGTTCGACCAGTTAATGCGCTCGGAGTGCGCGCCGTGGAGGTGGTCCTGTCTGGTGGGTTACATACTTGGTCGGGCTGGGAAGAACTCTTGAAACAGCACCCTGCCGTGGTGCACTTACTTGATTACGACATTGACCGACATGCCGATTGGTTCTATGCGCGGGAGCTTCAAAACGGAGTTATTACTCTAAAGATACCGCGGAGGATGTTCACGGGTGATGCTGCCAGCATTACGATGAAACCGGATGTCCATTACAAATCTGGTTACCTTTGGAAGACGCTGTATCCCGTGGGATTCTCAGAAGACGACATCATCAATGTCCTCACTGAAGCATTCGGCAACCTAGATCGCGAGGACTCCACACATCCGACACCAGAACGGCCGGCTGGTGTCCTCTATGGATACGCATTACTAGATGACCCTCTCAAGGCCATGAAGTTGCGCATTCAGGTTCGGGGTAATCAGATTCAATCGGCCTTCCCCGCCTGGGAACAGCCTGCATCGGGAAACAACGGTAAGCCTTATTCGCATTCACACTCAATCAATTTCGCCGTTGCCGTGTCAACCGTCCATCACGAACGATACAACAAGCCTTGGGGACCTGTATTTTCGGCAAATCGTTTTATTATGTCGAAGCTGCTGAATCTCACTCCACCCTTTATCCTAAGTAGACCGCGGCGCGATGCTGCTATCGGCGTAGACATCTGGCGTGACACCCGCGAAAAGGAACTGATAGCGCTAGCCCCCTTGATGACGTCTGAAGATCTGCGGCAAATTGAGACCTATTTGTGCGACTACGTATGCAGCAAGGACCCGTACGGTGTGCAGGCAAACCTTTACATCCAATTCGCAGAAAAAATTAAGCATATCGATTTTGTATTCAACGCGGCACAAGTCCTCGAAAACGTGGCTGAGTGCGTCCAAGTGCTGACACATAGTGATTTACAACACGGCACGCGACGGGCAATGGATGCGATGCTGCGCTTCCTCAGTATGGCAATAGTACATACTGGCGGACTCTGTTCGTTGATGTTTAAGCGAGTTATCGGTGAGTTTGTAGAAGCTGCACTTGGCCATCACGACAAGGACTCACTTCGCGACTTTTTCGCCGCGCTGGCATCTTCACCATGCCGTGCAGCACTGTACACGGAGTTCAATCTCAACCCGTTCGTGATGAAAAATGATGAGACGGGTTGGCGGACACTCGGAGCACTTCAAGTCTGTATCGAACTCAAGCCCGAGCACCTCGACGAGTTCATCTCTTTACAGCTCGGGGAGAACTATATGATGGTGTGCTCCAGGGAACAGCGGCTTGCCATCGCGCAAGGTTTTTTTCCACTTCCCGAGCAGCGAACTATGGTGGCAGACGCTATGTCATTCCTCTCCGGAATCGACTTCCAGTTCTTCATGCCGTCACGTTTGGAGCCCGCGTGGCTTGAAGCGAAGTCTCCGCCAGCGGAGGACGATCTGATCGCCATAGCGAGAGACTATAGCCGAATGCTAGTGATATACCGGCAGCGCATTGTTATGGAGGATTACGCTGCGTACAAGGCTATCCCGGACTTCAAGCAAGCTGGTACTGAGGAGTTCTTTAATCTTATTCGCCAGAAGCACAAGAGACAGTTTGTCCTCACGCTGCACGAGGCCATGCTCCACCACCTGATCCACTACGCTGGCAACGTCGGCTATGAGAGACTAAAAACTAAGGCGGAGAACATGCTAAAGCAGCTTCCGAAAGAGGCTGTCCCGATGCCAAAGCCGATTCCCGACTACATCATGGAGGGCCGCCATAGGCCAGATTCATTCGCGGGAGATACTCAGGCCATGGTTCGAGCAATATTGGGAAACTGGCCCGCTAACACCTGAGTAGAAGATGGTTGCCTGATAGTTGTCTCCACTCATGCGGGTGGTAATTCGATGGTCAGATATCCCGCGCCCCGCATAGACTGCCAATAAGGGTAACCGTTGGCATAGCTCACTCAACGTGGGCACCTAACCTGCCGGTTTCAAGCGGATATTACCCCCAGTATCAACCTGCTACGAGCCGAGTCAGCGCGGCAGGAATGTCAGGAAATTCGGCAACATTCAGATCACGCAGCAGGAAACCACGGCCCTTCCTCACGAGCCTCTTTAAGGCCAGTTTTTGTTGCTTAGCTCCTAAAACCCATACGATGGCGTTAGATCTCGTTGGAGTGCGCGCTGCTGGAAACTGGATAGAGACAGGTTGAGGTCGGTCAAACTCTGTATGCGCACGAAATTAACACCGCCATCATTATCCATGATCAGAACGAGACCACCTCCACCTATGACATTTTTTCCTTTAAGCGCTTTTCGAACGAATTGTAGGTAGTCGCGAGCACAGTCTCTTTCATCGGAAGTATCCTCAACCGCTTCCTGTGCAGTTAACTTTATTAAATCTTCGAGAGCTTTGGGGGCGAGGCCGGAATTCTCCAGAAAGGCATCAAGATAAGACGCGACACGTGATATCACCACCTCCTTCTCTGCTCCGATCCCCACCTCAACGTACCAATGAACCTTTCTCGATACTTCGATCAGCGAGGGGTTCCCCTCATTTTCAAGGGCCTTAAACAACCTCTGGACTCGTTCTTCTTCTTTTTTTATACCTTTCTTAGAACTCTCCATTTTGAATTCGATTAACCGTACGATTCCAGGGAACGTAAGCAGGACGTCGGCCAGCGATGTGTCCGCTGGAGACTGCTGCAACAAATTGACCATAGTTGGAATACCGGGGGAGTCACCGAGACATGACCGAACTGCGAACCCAAGCCCATAAAGGAAGTTTCCAATCACCACGTTTTCGTAGAGTTTCACTTGTAAGCTCATCTGAATTATCAAAAAGCTGAAAAGCATACAGTTTGGCTCGAAGAATTTGTGAGCTTCTTCAGTATTCCCTAAAAGTCGTCAAGGAACGCCACGACATATGCTTGACGCACTCGCGCGAGCACCTCTTCGAAGCTTTCGTATTCAGACCCTGGCTGAAGGTATGGCACGATCTCCGGGAAGGCGGCACGAGCCATTGGGCGCGAAGACTCATTCAGATGAACCGCGTTCGCGAGCAGCTCAGGATTGGCGCATCCTCTCCGGACAACACCACTCAAAGTGAGCAATGTCGTTGGGATGACTGGCTCTTCGCCGGCCGAAATTGCCTCCGCCGCTAAGATCCGCGCAGGGAGGCCAGCCACGAAAGCAAGATCAGCCGCCAAACGCACAGCAAAATGCCTCGCCGTCTCACAGGTTTTGATTTGCCTCTCAGCAGTTCCGATAGCGCGCTCAAGATCGCAGAGTGGCTTGCCCGCCATCCACTCGTCCAGTAGCGTTCTGATAACAGGAAGTGCCATCCTCGCCTTCTCCCCGTCGTCCTGTATAGCCCGATACTGGCCGCCAAAAAGCCCCTCGATATCATTCGGCCTGATTAGCTGAAGCAACCATTCTGGGTGTGTTTCGATCCAGCTGAATAGCGCCTGAATGCAGTCGGTAGTTTTTCCTGAAAACGCGCCAGTCTCCATGAGCTCTTTCAGGCTCGCCACGATTTCGTATCGAAGTCCGGATGAGGCCGCAACGCGCTCAAGCCACGAGAGCTCTTGCTTTGGAGCAAGATCGGCACGCCGCTGCATAGCAGACGCAGCCCGACTTTCAATCCACTCTGCATCGTTCGCTTGACGCTTGCGGTACGCAGCGAAAGACCTATGGATCATCGCTTTCGCCGGTTCGTCTGGGGCATCCTCATCGCCGACGGGAAGCCGAGCGAGGAGGTATTCCTCGTTGCCCTCCAGCACTCCTAAATGGATGCGGTCGAGCAATCCCATCAGCGGATCATCGATTTTCAGGCACTGGTCCGATTGAGAAAAGATCCCCTGCAGGGTCATCCAATGGCTAGCGATGTTATTCTTCGCGTCGTTGATATTGATAATCTTGCTAGGGATGATTAGCACGAATCCTTGGCCTCCCTCACCTGCCCGGCCTGCCCTTCCAGCAGCGTTTAAAAGCTCATGAGCATCGAGTTGCTTCATCTTATCGCCGGCAACATCCCATCGGCTGTCGCCCGCGATTAAGACAATATCACTCGGAAGATTCATGCCCTGCGCAAGGGTAGAAGTGGCGAAAAGCGCATCAATACCATCTCGTCGCTTGAACAGCGATTCATGCAGAAGGCGCTCATGCTTCAGGAGCTGAGCATGATGGCTTGCCGCGCCACCTTTGACCCGGCCTTTAGCGTCAAGCTCTAGATAGCAATACTGCGGTCCGCCAAGCTCTTCCTCAACGAGCGTGCGCAATTTTCGCTCATCCTCAGTAAGTGAGACTCGACGCTCCGGTAGCAGTGATTGAAAGTGCCGTACGGTGGATTCAGCAGCAACGGTGCTCTGTACAAACGTAAGTGTCTTCAGTCCGTCCTCGGCGGCCGCTGCGGCGATTGTACCAGCTACCTTATTGCCATTTGGCGTAAGGTACCAATTCCTAGTCCACTTGTTGGTACCGGTCGCAAATTCCACAGGCTCATCAAGCAGAGCCATCAGCGAGTAGTCGCTGCGATTGCGGGTTGCCCAGGTTTGCCGAAGACAGAAGAAAGCAAGCGGATGCGCATTCAACTTCGGCTTCAACTGTGCCGGGACTCCTACTGTCGTAGCGATTGCCCGTTCGCTGCGAAGCAAGTCCTCTAACTCCGCGATTCGATCAGCGTTGTACGCGACGCACCCACGCGCTTGACGGGTGGGTTTCCAGGCCAAGTCGAGTGGTATGCATGGGCGGCCCGTCAGCTCGGCAACCCAGCCCGCAATCTCTTCCGCATTCTGCATCATCGCCGAGATCAGCAGTAAATCAGCGTGCGGTGCCGAGCGGGTTAGATTGAGAATGCAAAGCATCGAATCAATACTGCGACGGCTCCGGTCAGCCTCCCTCGGATGTAAAAGGTGACATTCGTCGAACATCACCAAACCGACATCCTCAAACGCTTCCGGCTGCAAAGATTGCAGCATAAGACATCGCTCAGGTGTGGTGACTATGATCTCAGGCAGTTCGAGAAAATCAGAGAAAGTGATCTCCTCATCTAGATCACCTACCACACTAAAGTCGCGGAACGCATTCTGGAGGGAAAATGCAGTTTGATCGACAAGTGCCAAAGTCGGCGCAAGCACTACAGCCTTACCACCACGTAGAAGAGCAGCCGCGATTTTTAGCTCGGCGAGTGTGGATTTACCGCCCCCGGTAGGAAAGCTGACAGCAGCGGAGAGTCCCCTAGAGAGAAAGCCTCTATCGAGTGCTTCGCGATGATTACGCCAGAGATAAGGACGCTTCCCAGCAGCTCGACGAATAACGTGCCACCATTGGTTCTCATCAATCCCTGAAGGCGCAAGAACCCGGCACAGTCCAGCAGCAGCTAGATTTCCTGAAGCGGCGAGCAAAAGTTTTCCGACATGGAGGGGGCCAGGAAAAATATTTACGGCACTTGGCCCATCATTACCAAAAACACTGTCGATCGGCGCAATGCATAGTCCCACCACTTCGGAAAAAATATCTTGAGCTTGGGAATGCTCACCCATTTTTTGATCGAATACCGGCCGGCTGAGGACTTCACGCGCTAGCTGAATCACGCCCATATGCAATCGCCTCAGCAAAGCATCCACAGCTAAGCCCGTGCCGCTCCGATCAGCTGGGCGAGCATATTTTGGATCATCTGTCTGCTCAACTATTCTTTCGAGTCGCCCAGCAGCAAGATCGCCAATTGCCTTGATCAACTGCGATTCGGCGGACATGTCATCAGCCTTAGAGACTAAGCGCTTCGACATCTCGGCAGCATCGCTTTGAGAATCTGCGATTAAAAAAAGTAAGGTGCTGCAAATCTCAGGCGCCGCGCAGATGGCGTCGATATATGACGCACGCTCTTCGGATACAACCTCGGCGATTAAGCAAAGCTGATGCGCAGTCCCCGCTACAAACGCCGCCGCTACGCGGTCGGTGCGCTCAGGCGCAGTGGCAACCAACAGTTCCTGGGCTGCCGCCAGTCGCCGCATCTGTTCAAGAAGCTCAGCCAAAGTCTCGCTTTGCCCCTCTGCATTGACTGCACCACGTAATCGAACACGTGCGGCGACAATCTCCGCAAACGCATTGGTGAAGCGGCGTGGGAGTTCTTCCAAATCCAGCGAACGTAGGGGGGGGGCTGCATTAATCAGATCGATCGTAACCGGATCAAACATTGTCTCTCCATGCTTCGATTTGCCTAATCGTTTTCTTCGCGAATTGACTCATCCATTTCCGAAGATCTGGGATGAACAAGGTTTCCGCCTGCCGCCGCTCGCGTTTACCTGGAGCGACTTTGTCGAAACCTTTGAAAAGCGCCTGCCGCGAGACATCACTTGCGTGGATATCTCTGGCGGTTACAGCCACACGGTAGTGCCGAACCTCCTCCCAAATCGTAGCCTCTATTGCCGCATCGATGTCTAGCTCCGGGAAGCGCTGCTGATTAGCCTCCAAAAGCGCGCCGGTTTCTTGGATGAGCTCTGGCATTCTTTCACCTCGCTCCAGCGCCTTGATTCCAGCCCACACATCCCCCGTAATTTTCGACCGAGGGTTGGCTGTAGCTTTGTCCTCAAAGATCACGACGGCAGAAATCTGCCTTTTGCCATCAATTCGAAGTTGCATACCATCGAATCCCTTGTGAGCTGCGATGCTATGCGGTGCACGCACAACGGCTCCAGCCTCATATCGATGTGCAGCAATCCAAGATATTGACTGAAAAATCCACCCATCGCGGTGATAAGCAGCAAGGCCTTTGGGCACCGTGAGGAGTTTGATTGCGCCCTCGGCTGCATCAGCACGGGTGCTGGGAGCTTTTTTGTCGATGCATGCAAGTATTGCGGCGACATGCCTCGATTGGCCGAGAGCTAGGTATGCAACCTTACGAGCAAGATCATCCTCATCATCGATTACCCAACGGGAACCATGGCACAACTTGTCATGGACCACCGGTGTAAGTGTCAACGGCATCCTATTCATCCTTGGCCACTTAAGGCGCACATCCACTGCTGGCAAAATGCCTCTCAGAACAGCAGTTTGCAAGCAGCTTTTTAGAGGTGACCCAAAAGTCTGAATGAATCGTCCCTGGTTTTGTAGACACTCTCCAAGCTTGTACTGACTACCCCCCTTAGGGCCAGTACTGGTAACGGCCCCGTGCCATAGATATCATCGTCAGCTATTCCCGAAAGTGCGAGCTGATGCCGATTTTTCAGAACCATCGGAAGGTTATGGCGCGCCTGTTGATGCGCTGCCTGGTGGACCGCCAGCTGGCACCTCGCGACCTTGCCCAACCCCTGCATATCGTGCTTCCCCGCTGGGACGCCAAACTGGGCGACGCGATCGTTTCTTCATTCTTCTTTCGCGAAGCGCACAAGCTCGGTGCCCGGGTCACTGTACTCACCGTACCGGAGCTGGTTGACCTGCATCGGCTCGATTTCGGCGTCGACCGGGTCATCCCTGTCGCTTGCGCACCCACGCTGACCGGGCTGGGCCCACTCGTACGGGAATTGGGTTCGGTCGATGTATTTGTCCACCTAGTTGGCCGTATCCAACCCATCGAGATGCTGTTCATCCGCATGCTTAAGCCCGCCCGGGTCTACTCGTTGGATGATGCCTTGCACTGCGTCAGCGGCAAGCTGGGTGAAGCCACCGCGAAGCTCAACGTGGTCGAGCGCTACACCCGGGTCCTGCTCGACCTCGGTGCGACCCGGATCAACCGCGATTATATCGTCCCGCTCCCCGAACGGCAGGACTGCGACACCGTCGCGCACATCCTGGTCAACCCCTATGCCAGCAGACCTGATAAAAGCCTTGGGTTCGCCAGAGCGCTCTCGCTGGTACGTGCCCTGGCGGATGCCTGGCCGCAGCACCATGTTGGCATTCTGTGCAGTCCGGCCAGCAGTGTCGAGGCACTGCAGCTCGAGCACGCCATCGCCCGCAGCAACGTCCGAACACTGGTCGAACTGGATACGCCCCGCGCGGTCGCCGGTGCCATCCAACGGGCCAGAGTGGTTGTCAGTGTCGATACTGCCATCGTGCACATGGCCGTCGGACTGAAGGCTGCATTGGTCGCGATCTATCCGGCCAGTAACTCTTCCAATCCCTGGCTGCCGCCGCTTTCCCCCCATACCCGTGTTGTCTTCAGCCGCCAGAAACCTCGTCAATACCCGCACACCGGCAGGAAAAACATGAATGAATTCTCTGATGTCGACGTGATTCAACCCGTCGCCGAACTGCTCCAAGAGTCGATCGATGCGGCCCTCGCAGTGGATGCGCATATCGTTTCAGGTCTGGGCGTGGCCACTGGCACGCTGGCCCGCCAGCTGCCCTTGATCAGCCAGTCTTTTCCTGAAGTCGCCGATTGCCATCCGGGCACGCTGAACTTGCAACTGTCACGACCGCTGCGTTTGATCCATCCTCATCACCGCAGCGCTCCGCTGGCTTGGACACCGAGCGGACGTACCAGTGAGGTGTTCGACTTGCTGCGCATCGAGCTGGAATTCGACCACCTTGCCCACCGCGTGCCGGCCTGGCTGTACGTCGCCCACGGCTCGCCACACCGGCAGACCCCGACGGTGCACGAGGTGATCGCGACTCGCCTGGAGCTAAACGGGGCCCAACGTTGCCGCGTGCACCTGCCGGCGCATGCGGTGGAACTGGCCTGAACACCCTCAGCCGCAGCGTTCGATCAAGCGCTCACTCTCCCCCAGCCAATAGCCACGATCGGGTTGGATATGCAGGAAGATGCGTGACAGCAGGGTACCCTCGTCAAGGAATTCCGCCACCGTTTCGTCGCGTGTCACTGTCCGCTTGAACCAGGTGTTGTACAGCTTCAGCAGGCTTACGTCGTGGAGCAGGAAATCGCTCACTGCCATGTCCGTGCGCCTCATCACCGCGCAACTGTCGAAGTTGTAAACCGGTCGATAACCCGGGTCGCATACCGAGGGCGAAATTGGCACCAGCTGATGCGGCGACCTGGCGACAAGCTCCTTGATCCCTCCCGGGTTGCCCCAGGCATGTGTCTCGACCGCGAGCCCGGTTGCCAGTGCCTCAGCGAGATCGGCGTTTCCCGGCAGTGAGGCGAACAGGCATTCGCTGTGCCAGTGCAGTCGCTCGTCGAGTCCCGTCGGGAACAACAGGGAGGTCGGGTCGCGCAGCAGGATGCTGTCCGCGTCGATCCAGGCCCCGCCATGGCGATGAACGTAGGCCATGCGGATGAAGTCGCTCCTGGCGACTATCGCCTCGATCCCCTTGTCCATGCTGAAGGTAAGCGGCTCGAAGCGCCAATCCTTGCCGAGGATAGAAGCATCTATGCAATGCTCCAGGCTGCCCGGGGTTAGCAGGGTGAAATTGTCCCCCAGCGCCCGTTGCATGGAGACCAGGGCCAAGGCGATCCACGGCGGCATGCTTTGCCCCGCCGCCGTTTCCCAGTAGCTCACGTAGTTCACACGCACAACGGGGTCCTCTCTGCCGTCACGCCGCTACTGCCCAGCAGCCCGAGGTCCTCCAGGTAGTGCCGCAGCAGCGTCAGCGAGGGTATGCATTCGACCTGGCGCAGGAACTCGTTCCCCAGAGCCGCCTTGTACAGCCGCAACCAATTGGCCGCCGGCACCCGCGCCAGAAATGCCGGCAAGGCTTGGTAATTTTCCGTCGAAAACAGTAGACGCAACGTGCGCAGGATCGGTTGGTAATCCTCGGCCCCAAGCAGTTTGGCCAATGTGTCGTCCAGCTGGTGGCTGATTTCCACCATGTTCAGGCGCTCCTCGACGGTGGCATCCGTCAGGGCGACCCGCGGATCGATGGCAACCGGGTAGATCGCCTGGAACGAGCGGGCACCGGCTAGCAGCGACTCACGCAACACCTTGTCGGCGGTTGATCCCGTCACCAGCACATCGTCACCGAAGATGACGTGCACGCCGCTCCATCGATAAAAGTTCTCCGAGGGAATCACATGGTCCTGGACAAGATTGACCCGCTCACGCTCTTCAGTACTCAGGCTTGCGTAGTTCTCGCAGGGAGGGGCGATGCGCGGCAGCTTGACGTTGATCAGGGTGGGCAGGCCCATATGGGCGAGCTTGACGTTGATCTCCTCCACCACGATGTCGTAGAGCACGTTGGCCGTCGAAGGCACGTTGCGCCAGCCAGTGGTCATCAGCACCACATTGTCGTCGTGCTCCCGCGCGCTGGTGAACAGCCGTGCCCAGTGTGACTCCGGGTCATCCAGCTGCCGCTCCAGATAGTTGATCACCAGGCCGGCGAGAAAACGGATGTCCTTCTGGCTGCCGTACTTGGCACGGCTATAGATGGCCGTAAGCTCGGAGGCGCTTGCGCCACTGCTCATGTCGCGGAATCCGTTGGTGCCGTCGGGCGTAAGACAGTTCAGTGCATGACCACCGAGCACCGCGACATAGCTGTCCATATCGATCAGGTCTTGCGCAAGCAAGCCGCCAGCGAACGCGCGCAGACCTCCATTCACGTCCTCCGCCTGCGGCCGGGCCACGGCCTCTCGAAAGCGCGCCAGCTGTTCGTTGACAGGAGCCTTGGCGAGTAGTTTCCAGTCATTCGATCGGGCGTTCACGGGACAGTCCTTGTATCGGTGCCAGACGACAGGCTGAAGAAATCCAGGGGCATGTCGATGCGCCTACGCCCTTCGAAGTAGCTGATCCGGTCCAGGCCCAGCGGTTGCAGTTCATCGACCAGGGTGCGGATGCCGGCCCCCGCGTCCAGCGGATCGTGGGCGTCGGAACCTATGGTGAAGGCCGCGCCGTGGGCGATCAATTGGGGCAGCAGGGTGCGTGATGGATAGCTCCAGACGCCCTGAACCTCACGAGTCGAACCGGGCAACAGGCTCGACTTGCGAATACCCGAGGCATTCAGTTCGTAGGCTACACCATTGCGGGCGAACAGCGGCAGCAGCGGTTCCATCCGGCGCAGCACTACGTCTTCCGCCACGCCGCGCAGCAGCGTGTCGGCATGCCCAACTGCGTCGAACAACCCGCACTCCAGTAAGGCGTGCAGTTGGGCGAAATAACGGTCGAGAAAGGCCGGCGCGGACAGCCGGGGCAACTCCCAGACCTTGGCCATGGGCTCGCCCGGCAACTCGACGTAGTGGATCGAGCCGATGGCGAAATCCAGCTCGTACCGGGCCAGTATCTCGCGGTTGTAGGCATCCGCACCCGGCATGTAGTCGAACTCCAGTCCGCGCAGGATCTTGATCTTCCCCTGGTGCTCCTGTCGTGCCCGCTCAATATCGGCGAAATAGCGGTCCAGTTCCGCCTCCAACAGGCGATTGTCGCTGTCCACCGGGAACGGCGCGTGATCGGTGATGGTGAGGATCTTCACTCCGGCGGCGATTGACGCCCGCACCAACTCATCCACCGTACCGACGGCATGCTTGGAATAAAAGGTATGGCTGTGGGAGTCGATCATGCCGGCACCATTCGTTCCAACAGACCATCGTGATTAGCTAGTTCCTTGACCAGCCAGTAGGGGTTATTCGCCTTGCGCAGGATCTTGTGCACCAGTTCGAGGTCGTCGAGACGCGCCAGCAGATCCCTCAGCGGTTGGCTGTAAAGGGCGCGGACCAGGGGCGTGTCGCGTACATGGCTGGCCAGTCGCTCCCAGCCAATCCGGTCAAAGTGGATATTGCCCAAGCGCTGGTGCTCGATGCCGTACAGGTAGACGTCACCATTAGGTTTCACCGTCAGGTCCATGCCGTTGGCGTGGGGAGGCGGGTTGAGGCTGCCGAGGGTGAAGCGCTTGTTGACCCGGGCTTCGATCGCGTCGATGTAGCCATGCAGATCCAGGTAACCCGGTGGCGTGTCGGCCGCCGGGTGGACGAGGTTCTTGTAGTCGATACCGAACCGTTCCTCGCCGACCACCAGCGTATCTTCCAGGGCATTGCCCGCGACGATCCCGGCGTCGAGGCCCCAGCGCGCCAGTTCCTCCCGGAGGTAGTCGCGGGTGAACTCCCGATCAGTGTCGATCGAGCGAAACGAAAAGCTCAGCCCGGCCGGTTTGTTTCGTCGCAGGTAATCCAGGCTGAAGCCATGAGCCCGCCATTTCACCTTTTCGATATGGTGGCTGTCCGAGCTCAGTCTGATATTGCAGGTGTCGCCCCGGCTGACCACGATGCGATTGGTGGCGTCATAGAACTCCGCCATCTTCTCGTGGGGAAAGAAGCCGCTTGTGATGAACTCGAAACGCTTGCCGCCCTGGGAAAGCTCAAGAATCTCGTGGAAGACTCTGGCGTTGTTGAGGGGTTCGCCCTCTCCGCTGATGGAGATGCGCTTGACGTCGGGGGCGTTGATCAGCGCCGCCAGGTTCTCCCGGGCGAGGCTCGATAACTCCATGCTCATCCCCGTCTTGTGCTTGTCGGCGTACATGCAGAGCGCGCAACCGATGCCGCAGATTTGGGTGATATCGATGTACAGCAGGTGGCCTTTCAGATCCATCTTTCTTGACTCGTTGCTAGCCTGTACGAGCGCACAGGCGTGGGTTGTACATGACCGGTAGGCACCGGACGCGTGGGGCATCAGTAAGGCTGCAATACCTGCAGTTGCGGGATCTGCACAGAGTCGCGATGGACCACTGTATGCAGTACCCGATCCTCTCGGACCGCAGCCATGTCCGGGTAATCGCTGTAGTGGTCGTTGCTGATCACATAGGTCTCGACATCGAACTCCGCGGCGGCCAGCACCGGATGGTCGGCGGTGAGGCTGGGCGGCATAACCAGTACCCGGGCCTGCGGAAACATCGCTTGGAGTGCGTTGTCGCTCATATCGAGCTGGCGGCGGATGCCCGGATCGAAGACCAAGGTCACGCCATAAGTCGCGGCCAGGTGAGGCACAAGTGTCTTGAGCACCTCCAGACCGATGAAGCGCCGTTTTCCGCCCGCTTCGTTCAGGTAGCAAAGATTATTGCCATCTACCACCAAGTTGCGGATTTCGTTTTCCAGCAGGCGAATGGTGTCGCGCAGGCGCCGCTTGCGTTTTTCCTCTTCCCGTTCCAGTTTGCGCTGGTGGAATTGCCGATCCTTCAACACCCTATCCGGACTGCGTTGCCCGACACCAAAGCGGTTTTCACATTCGTCATGGGCCATCCTTTTATCGAATGAGCTTTGCGCATTGTCCAACTGGTTGATGAAGCATTCGGCATCGATGAGGTCCCGCTCCGTCGCCCGCAACTGGTCATGAGTAGTTTTCCAATTGCGATACACCTCTCCGGCCACAGCCTCCCAGTGGGCGCTGTCCTTTCTGACTTCGTCGGCGACGCCCTGCAGGCGTTGCACGTCATTGTCCAGTTGCGTGATGGTGGCCTTGGCCTGCAATGAATCGAAGCCCTGGTATCGCCGCGAATTGGCGCTCAGGCGCAGCTGCTCCCGTTCGCTTTCGCCGAGCCCGGATACCAAGCCCTCTTGCCGGCTCTTGAACTGCGCCAGCCGCTCCTGCAGGGTGCTGACCTGGCGCTCAGCCACGCACCGTTCACTGGAAAACCAGTGCAACGGCGACCAGCCCGCCTCGGCAACGCCCTTGGCGCTGTTCAGCTCAGCGCGGCTGGCCTTGATGCTCTGTTCGACCCTGGCAAGCTGCTCCCGCGCGGCGAGAGTTTCACGTTGCACCTGAGCGAGCCTGCTATGGTTGCTCTCTTGGTCGAATCGCTCGAACCATTCGAGGTCGGCACGCAGATTCTGGATGTCTGCATTGATCTTTATGATTTCCCCCTTGAGGGATACCAGTCGCTTGGCGTGATGGTTGCTGTACACGGTTCTCGCTCCTACTCAATCCGTTGGTTCAGGTGGCGCTCTGCGCGGCGCGTTTGCCGGAGGCATGCACGGCTTTCGCCGCAAGGTTCAGCGCGACCACCGTGGCCGCGCCGGCAGCGAAGCAGATGACGTTGGTCAGGAGAAATTCGAGAGGGGAAATCACAGGGTTCATGGACTCACTCCTTGGTCGTCTAAAGAGGGCATCAGGCGCCCAGGCGTATCCCGCATTTGCCACAGAAGTTGGCGCCGGCCGCGACTATCGCGTGGCAACCGGGACAGGTGGGTTTGAGCAACATCTTCTGGCGCATATGGCCGATCTGGATGACGCAGGGCACGGTGACCCGGTACGCCGGGCTTGCTAGGTCGAATGCCGTCCAGATCCCGGTGATGGCCCAGCCCACCGGGCCAGCCAGCACTGCTAGACCACGACCCAGGGTGCTCGAACCCGCCAGCACCACGCCACGCCCTACCAGGCTGCTCATGGTCGCGCTGGCGACCACCGCTGCCACGTTGTAGGAAGCCAACCCGGAACTACCGAGTGAAGCCAGCAAGGCCGCCAATGCCCCCGGCCCCATGCCGGGTCGGTACGCCAGTCCGCCCAGGGATTCGAACAGTGTTTTGCGGTCTTCCTCGCTCATCCGCGCCAGGGACTGGGCGAATACCTTGGTGATGATCGCCATTTCCATCTCGGCGCAGCTGGCGCTCGCCTTGTTCTTCGCGCCGACGTGCCCGGCCACATCCGCCAACAGCTCGCGGTACGGCACACCACTGCCGCCGCGGAACAAATTGACCAGTGAGTTGCCGCCAAAGCGAGTCAGCTCCTCGGCGAAAATAGCCCGGGTCGACTCGCCGACACCCTTGTCCTTGTCGGCCATCAACTGACGACAGACTGAAGATGACAGGGAGATGCGGCCCTTGCCGTTGTCGGTGATCACATCTATCAACAGGCCCACGTCGTCGGCGCTGGCACTCATCAATACATCGGCAAGATCGGGGTCGTGAATGATCGGCATCCCGGCACTCCTTATTGTTCGCTAGAAGAAGGATCGTGTGGCGTGGTCTGGCTGACCCAGGCGCCCGCTATCGCGGCCAACCACTTGCGTGGGCCGGATTTTGAAATCTCGCGCAGCATCAGCGCATCGAGCTTGAGACAGGCGCGTCTACGCCACTCATCGCGGGCATTGGCCCGGACAACTTCCGGCGAGGCACCCACAATACTGGGGCGCTGATCCGGATGGACCTTGCATTCGCGCAGGACCTTTTCCACCGGATTAACCTCTTGAAGCCGCTCTTCGGCCTCCAACTTGTGAGCTGCAGCCAAGTAATCGCCACTGTTGCCGATCGCGCTGGCCAGCAGTGCCCAGTCCTGGGGGCGCATCAACAGGAAAGCAGGTGGTACCCCCAGAGCCTGGGCAAGACGCTCGATAGTGCTCAGGTCCGGGTTGGCATCGCTACCTTGCGCTGGTGATTTCAGGGCCCGCAGCGTGCTACGAGCGATGCCGGTTTGCTGCTGGATCTGCACCGCGGACAAAGGCCCGGGGCCGTCGGCATCGTGTTGCGTTTCCCGCAGCGCACCTGCGACAGCGAGAACGGAGGATAGGTTGCGGCTAAACCATTGGCCGAGCGAAACCTGAATGGGTTGAGGCGTGAGGATATTCATTGCCATCATCTCGCTATTAGATGGTGGCACTTTAGTAAAATTTTTAGCGTATCGAAAGGCTTAACTGGAGCACTGTCACTCCATTTTTAGGGTCTCCCGATGATGAATGGAGCGTTATCACTCCATTTTTCTGTGCGTTATCAGGGTGAGGACAACAACGGAGCTCTGTAAATCCAACGCTACGCTTTTCCCGAATGCCGGGCGTTTGCCTTTCTGAGCATTTCATCCAATTGCGCTATGAGTTCATCCGGGTCCAATTCGGTCCAGTTGCCACAATCCGCGGCCACAATCATTTCGGCGAACTCCGGGCTGTACTCAGGTACCCGGTCAGCAACCACGTCGTCGATGAAAGACGTGAAAAACCAAGCGCCCTCCGTCTCTTCACCAACAAGCCGGCCTTCGACTTGCAAGGTGGCCAATTCCCCCAAGTAAGCACCATCGTTCAGGTGTGGGTGAACGCTAAGGACAGCAGATTTGAGCGACGACGAACTAATACCGCTTTTCGCCAACTCGACAATCATGAGTTGCAGCGAGGTCATCTCGGCCATTGGGGCCTCCGATTTAATTTAGTGGGGGCGCAAGGGCGCAGGACGCCCCCTCGCCTCCTCCAGCAGGGTGACTTGTGAGATCGTTTCACCAAGCAATGGTGGTCAGTCGTTCACCGGCAAGTCATACCCAATACTGAACAGCGCCTGTTCGATGCTGCGAAGTGTTTGTTGGGTTGTTTTACCGACCCGGAAAGGACTCTCAGAACAGAGAGGATGTTTTGCCACTTGGCTGAGCACGTAGCTGGCGTGCATGTTCCAACGTGCGTGATGCGACCCTGAGCGCAGGCGTTTGAACTGTAGACTTCCGATACTTGGGTTACGGCGTTTAGGTGCGAGAGCAGTGGTCGACCCTTTCGCCCCGGCCCAAGGGAAATTAAGCGCCGGCGGAACTTTCGTCAGGCATTTGACATTGCAGTATTTGACCACCAGCAATCCCAATGCAGCGGCTACCCGGCTGTCGTAGATGATGAAATCAGGGCAAAGCAACGAATAGATTTTGGTCATTCCCGAATTGAAGCGCAGCGATTGATTACGAAGAATAGGGGCGTCGGGATCATTGTCTACCAATGCTGTAGCGACATCCGAAATCATCTTTGCAAGGCCAGTCTTGTTGGCTTTCAACCATTCGTTGTTGCGGGAGGTGACACCTCCCCAGGCCATGACGTCGAGGGACGCCTGGAGGATCAACGCATCGCTGCTGCCAGCAGCGATCAAGTCTTCGCGCAGTGCGGACAGCGCAATTTCGTTGCTGGCAGCGCTAACCCCTGGGTTGAACGCGAGGCGGGTATTACCCGGGTGATTCCAGCTATACGAGGTAAACGCGCCGTACAGGCTGTTACACCACCACCGTACTCCCGAGCGACGATCAACGTACTCATGCGTGATGAGCGTGTCCGAATCAAGATGACCCGCCAACCAGTCGATGAATTCGGAGACGTGATCAAGCTTAGCGTAGGGGTGTTTAGTGTTCATGAATGCTCCTGTGGGCTGGCAGATTCAACGCCCAATTGCGTGCCAGCGGGGCTATGATGCAGCACTACTAGACACTAATTTGTCCGAGTACGAAAATTATGCGAATTACATCAGATGAAACTGAACACCGGGAAAAGCGGCGCAAATATTTGCGAAAGATTCTCCAACGCGCAGGCCGCGCTTTGTCGACCGAGGAGTTGCATCAAGAGATGCTCGAATGGGCGGACGGTACCGCCAATCCGAGGACAACTCGGCGTGACCTGTTTGAGTTGAAGGCGGAAGGGTTTGTAGAAAAAGTACCCGAAGAATCAGGACAGCGACGCAGAGCGCATCGCTGGAAATTGGGCAAGGGCAGTTTTGACTTGGCGCTTTCGCCGCAAGAATCGATGACTCTTAGCGCTATTTTCCAACATGCTGAACGCTTCGGTTTCTGGATGGACACGAAAGAGCTTACAAAGCTGCGCGAGTACGCGGCCTGGGAGCTGAAGTCTCGATCAGCCCGGCATTTGGTCGCCGAGGGTCGCATCATCACTGGCACGCGGTTCACTGTGCTGCAGCATGGGCAACATGACCATGAGCACCTCAAGCTCATACAAGGTGCAATGATCGACGATCATAGTCTGACCGTGCGTTATAGACCTCGAGATGCCAACGGCGTGGAGTGCTCCTACCTTCTGAAACCGCTCGCTCTCGCGTATCAGGACAGCAACATCTACCTGTCAGCATTTGTAGCAAAGGAGACGTGGCATGGAGACGCGCCTGATCTTGGCTTGCCAAGAGGAAAGTACAGCAGCAACGGGATTGGTAAAACCTGTGCACTGATGTTGCATCGGATGGTGGACGTGCGGGTGGCGAGGGATGCTATCCAAGAACCTGAAGGCTATGACGTTCGCTCCATCGAGGTTCAGCGAGACCTAATTTCTGCCCACGCGAACGAGACGATAGAGTTGGTGTTGCGGTTGAAGGAGAACCTTCACAATCGCCTCACGGAAAACGCGCTTGCGGCGAATCAACAGGTCGAAAGAGATGGCGATAGCTGGTTGCTGCGGTGTGAATTGCTCGACACTCAGGGTCTCAGATTATTCCTGATGAGCAATGCCGCAGACGTCGAAGTCGTGTCGCCCCTGCACCTTCGCTGTCATGTCCGCGAGCAACTCGAAACAGCGCTAGCGCAATACGCATGCTGAAATCTAATGGAAAGGCCCGCGTCACCTGCCTGCCCCCACAACAACAACTCGATGTGTAGCAGCTAAGAGTGTCATTGATGCGCCTAGCTTCCTCCGACCCTTCATGCGCTCCACGCCCGGCTAAAGCGACCATCCCGAGGTCGAATTCGACAGTAGTGGCCGCTTAAAGCCCAAACTAAAGATGCCTTGTTTGAACTCAGATGAGCTTTATTCGCCATTGCATAGCCAAGGATAGCGAGCCGGTCGGTTTGCTGGGAGACCATGAAGCTTGTGGTGTTGCTAGGGTGTAAAGCAAGCCTTGGGGCACTCACAACCAAATCATCAAATTCACCGGTTCGAGCACCTTATCCAGCTACCGGTCGCATCTGTTGAAAGACGATGGTGAGGCCAGCAAAAGTCGTTCGTCGTGCTCGGGAAATGCACCAAAAAAACTAAAAAAATTAGTTGCGGCCGATATAGGTTTCAGATCCTCCATAACCTAGATTCACAACAATGGAGGATCTACCCAAAACGCGTTGGCACACATCTTTGGATCGATGCTAAAAAATGGCGCGACGTCCCTGCCTTTAAACCTGAGGAGTCACAATGGCGAGCTTTACAGAAGGTCACGAGTATCAGTTCACGCTACCGGATGGGCGCATCATCGTACTTCGCTTTCAGGGATTTGCTGGATTCATGGAGCCAGTTTGGGTTGACCCACAATCAGGGGCTGAGGTCGAGCTTCCACCTTTTCACAGCTATAAGCTCGTGTAGCGCGCTCAGGATCCCAGCTTGTGAAATCTGAGCAGTAGCAGAGCAGCATGCCCATGAATAGAAGGATACGCATTGTTCTGGGCGAGGATGCTGGCCCCTGAGATTGGCGATCAGTCGCCAATTTTCACTGACGACATCGTGCCTTAATCGCATCTTGCAACGGATTGTTTCGAGCTTGTCTGTCCTATTCTTTGGTAAAGCCCCCGGATTGCTTACTGCGGGACCATTCACCGTAATCTGTTTCTCGCGTCCACGTAACTATCTCCCATACATAGTGAATGCTTGCATCCAGATCAGACTCCAGTGCCTTTGCAGCCTCGGCGGTGAGCATAGAACAACAGGCGATGGGACTGGCCCAACCATTGGGATGGCTTGGCTGCCAATTCCAATACCAAGAGTTGAATTCACCCACCTGTACATCTTGGGACATCAGAGGAATTCGGCCCGCTGCGGGTACTAGCTCTATTTGGGGCATTGATGGTGTTGAAAACGGGATGTACGGTAGGCAACCGATATAATCACTCTGTAAATAACCCACATTTGAGCCAACAAGCGGCAGAACCGTAGGCGTGAAATCGAGATCATCCTTCGCCTGCCAGGATGGACAGATAAAAGCACGAAGCCCGTCCCGCAAAGGGGAAACTCTCCCGGGCATCCATCTGTGCACGCCCAACCCAAGCTTTGTGTCCGTGATGTCCGCCGAGCTGGTAATTCCAAACACTGTGAGCTCAACGTGACGATGTGCCATATCAGAAACTGCCGCAGAGAGATGCAAAACTCTTTGCTGACCCTCGGCCTCTATCAATCGTAGGCAATCCCGTACAACTAACTCTGGCAGCTTTGAGTCGTCATCAAAGCTCTGGTGGAGATCTTGCGCCCATCGTGGTGCCCGACCGGGCAACAGTTTCAAGAAAAGAGGATCCGCTGGTAGGGCTTTACACGCATATTCGACAGCGAGCGGTTGTGGCATTCCCCATTGCTCAACGGCACAGACCAGCGTTCGTAAATATGCTGATCTCGCCAGGTGCCCCTGGGTGGCGACGAATTGCCCTCCATTGCTACGTTCTTTCCCGAGAAAATAACTCAGATGACCATCAGCGAGATTCTTCACACGGCCACCTAGAACATCGAACTCGAATGCCCATTGCCGACTCAGGGGAATCCCGGACATATCTTCCAGATGTTCCAACGCATGCTGAAAAACGGGTGGTATAAAGGTCCCACCGGCTAACAACTCTTCAGAACTGCGTACATTCACGTGATGTGGCGCTTTCCCCGAATGACATCCTGTCCAAGCGGAAATGATTGGCGGAACTCCAGATGCTAGCGATAGGAGGAAGTCCGATGCAATCGAAGGACGGCCTATAGCCCCACGGACGCGGTTTAACAACTCTGCTCGCGCTTGCACGATCAAGAAAACCGACAATGCTTCCAAGCACTCTGACTCCAGTTGCCTAGTGCTGATCCAATCCACCAAGGCATCTTCGAACACGCCAGCTGTTTTAGGAGCAGTCAGCGCGTCTGCTAGGGCATGCATTACGACTAATTTCCCCGCGGGGACTGGAAGAGCCAAACGTGCCACGCTGATGTCGGCAACCTGCCGTGGAGTCAATTTTCACCCTCTTGCCACCAAGTCGGCCGTAGCAGTGGCTGGCAGGCGAATTCGGCAACGGTAGAATCGATCATGGCGTTCAAGACTGATAGGGCGCGTGCGGGCTGCGCTACCGCCAGCAACAGGCGCACCAACCCAGCATCAGGAATCGTCCGTTTTTTTTCGGTGTAGTGCGGTATCGGCAATGTCGAAAGCTTCAGAAATTCTTCCCATCGTTCTGGATATAGCGAACCGACCAGACCCAAGCGTTGCTGCGAGTCCTCGTGCCCATAGTAGTACTCGCTCCATCCATATCGATACTGATGAGCGCGTGCTAACCAGACGAATGCTTTTTTGGGACCATACAGCTTGCGAGACAGGTTGAACGCTGGGTCAAGTAGTTCGGTCCCGCGAAAAAGCGTGGTAGAGCTTTCTAACATGCTCTCGAGTGCGTTAAGGAGCTCTGCCCCTTTCCCTTTGCTTTCCCAGTGCGAGAACCATTCGATGATCAATTTGGAGGTTGCTGTGAAATCGCGCGTGGATTCCAGTGCCTTGATGTAGTCGAGTATTTTTGAGGGAGGGAAATCCTCTGGCACAGGCATTGAGGGTCGCTCGCGAACGGAATTGTCAACAGCGTCATCCTTGTGGCTGGCCCTTATAGGGTCACCGCGCTCGGAACGCTCTGGAATATCCCACAAGCGCACCAATGCAGAGACATCATTGTTGCTCTCGCGGTGGGTGCGGTTTCGGAGAGCAGTCACTGTTTTTTCGCCCGAGGCATATGCCAATGCGGCAGACACTCCCGGCGCATTTACATCAGCACTTTTAGCGAACGCTGCGAACGTCTGATCGGCGTAGTACCACTCTCCGCGCGATACCCAATGCTGGTAGTAATGCACATAGATGGATGGTTGAAGTTGCAACAGCAGACCCGCCAAGTCAAACGGGCTAGCTGCGGAGTCTTCCGTCATCGCATCGATCTGGTTGTAAATGGGAGCAAGCCTTTCTATCGCATGACTTGCAAATACAGGCTCAATAGAGGAAACAGCTTCGATAACGTCCAATAACTGACATAGGCTAGGGTCCTTACGCCACCCAAAGCCTGTCACGTATTGATAGCTGCACTCAAGCAGTTCGCGCGCTAGATCAGGGAGACCATAAGCTGTGGCCCAACTGCAAAGGTCGGCGAGCTCGTTAGCTTTTTCGTTGAAGGGGCCGACTGTGCTTCTAATCTTCTGTGCATGGCTCTGGATCTGCAATGCCGCCGTTTCCTCGCTCAGCAGGTGGCACTGACGCATCAAGTAAGCTTCGCGAATATGCTCGAGTGCGAACATTTTCGATTTCTGACACTCAGTCCATTCTGCTGTGGAGATGTACTTCATACCGCTTCGAAGCCTACAAAGCAGAAATAGGTCAGCTGTAATCAAGGCCAAGGCTTTTCGAAATGCTCGAAAATCTGCCCAGCTCTCATGATCGTGATTGGCCGGCCGATCCCCCGCAACGAACCGGTAAGCAATCGGAACTGGTGGTGTATCTCCTCTTGCCAGAATTTTTGCTGAGGCGTTAGCGGCCGCGACAAGCCTTAGGAACAAAGGCGAAAGCCACTCAGAACTCTTGCTAAGAGTCACCGCTTCGTGGATAGGCGCCCCTTGTAATTGGAGGCTATCGGCGACGACTGCAAAAAAAACCGAATGTAGATGGCTTGCGAGACCTGTCTCATCTCCAGCCTCGCTGACAGCTAGGGCATGCAATGGGACGTACCGTGAAGAGGGTTTATTCGCAGATCCGTCGTATAGAAGAGCCCAACAAACAGACAAAGGGTGTTTGGTGAACCTTTCAAACCCGTTCCAAGAGTGAAGGCTCGCCTGCGTCCAACCAGCCACTCGGACCGCTTGAGTTTCCAACACTCGTCGAAGTCTTGCAGGCATAGGAAGAGACGCAAACGCCATGATCGGGCCTAAGTCAGCGTAGCCGCTAGCGCTCTCCAGAAATGCAGCAAAAAGCTCTTCTCCATTTCGATGCGTCAGGAAAAGCTTCAAAACTTTACCGGGATCGTATCGACCGGTCCCACCAACGACCTCCAGGTAATACTCAATAGCGCGCTCGTACTCTTGGTGTTTTATGGTCCGAGCGTGCAACCGATCATTGATTTTGTGCCGCATGCGTTCCTGCACTTCACACGCGCGCTCGACTTGTCCAAGCGATAGATAAAGCTGAGCCAATTGTTCTAACGATTGCAGGCTGGATTGGTTAGCACGTGAGGCTAAAAGCAGAGCTGGGTAGGGATCGGATGTCAGCTGTAATGCCGACTTGTACAACAGACTCGCATCGTCCATCTGAAATTCGAGACCATTACTGAGGCGGTGCTTGAGAGCTCGCTTACGAATCGCGAGTTCGTAGTCACCAAACTCAAAAGCAACTTCCTCGGCAGCTTCAAGGATCCGAATGACCTGATTGATATCGAAGGCTTGAACAAGTGCATCTAGCATCCACGCCTTGGTCGTACCGGTTAACAGGCCCGTCTGCTCCCCCCGCCTCGACTCGTACAACCATAGCCATCCCCAGCGCAAATATGGCGGAGCCTGGTTGTCTAGCCAGACTTCCACTTTCGGCAGCAAAGACTCCAGTCGATTTTGGTGATCGGGTTGTTGAGAAATGAACACATAGAGGCTCCCGTGAAATGCTCTGATCCCTGCATCCACAGTTGCCAGCAGGTAACCAACTTCGGCTTCCAAATTGACGTTATCAAGACGGAGACATCGCTCGAGCGCTCCAGAAGGCCAGATAAAATTGTCCTCCGCTATGAGATGCAGCGCGTCCTTTGCATCCCAAGAGAGTCGCTGCCAAAGCGACTTGTAATAAGCACGTACATCTCCATATGGGGCAGGATCATTCTGACGCACCAACGTCGCAGAGAGCACTCGATGATCGCGAATCAGCTTCATGAACGTATACGTAAGCACCAATGGGTGACCTTCGCTCAGAGACTGGAATGCTTCGGCTAATGAGCCCAGTGTTTTTTCAGATGAAGATTCCGCTCCGGGCAGTTGAAATGCATCAGCGCTGTAATGTGCTTGCAGCCACGCAGTGACAGAGGGCAATTGCATTCTTGGCAGTTCCACCCACTGCTCAGGCTCAACGAACTGATGCATTTTTAGTGGTAATTGCTCTTCGCCCACTCGCTGCGTGCCCAGTACTATCGTGACCCCACAAGGAGCAGGAAAAAGCTGGGTAAAAAACTCATTCAGAGGTGAAATTCGCTCGTCATTCTCTCGCCAAACATGGTCTAGCCCGTCGACAATCAGTACCAAGCGCTTCCCTTGACCGACACATGCCGCTCCACACTTATTGAGCCAATTTCTTATGTCCTCAGGGTGATTTTGAAGGGGGGCGACCAACTCAGTGAATTCTGACTCCATTTGAGCCATGAGCGATCGAGCAACGCTTTTGAAACTGAATCGATCCGAAGTGTCCTGTAGATCGAGAAAATAGTGGTGCCGGATGGTAGCTACACCTTGGGATCGCAATTGCTCGCAGACATAGCTAAGAAAGGTGCTTTTCCCTTGGCCAGGTGACCCCCACAATACCCGTGTGCCCCAGTCGCGATTCAAGGCTTGCTCAATGAATCTCGATGCAAAGTCGGGATCAGGCGGACAGTAGCCTTCTGGAACGCGAAACTCTTGGTCTAGGGGACGAGGTTGCCTTTCAGATATCGTGCTCCGTAAGACATCCAGCGTAATTCGACCGTCAGGCGGGGGGGCGTTCTTATAGATACTCCACTCAATTGCACGACGGTAAAGGGTCAACCACCCTTCATGATTGGTGTGCTTCGCTTCGAGTAGTGTTGAAAGCTCCATGGATAGAGATCCATAGCCTACATAGCTATGAGTGAATTCGAACCTCTCGAAAAACTCCTGTGCCTTTGCCGCCCCACCAGCATGCAGTGCCAGCTGCTGACGTAGAGAGGCGTCAATTTGATCCCACCTCACCTTTCCAGCTGAAAGCTGAGCAACGAACTCAGCGTCGGGCCTCCGGTTCGTGATCAACTGAGCCCGGGCAAGGCGGCCCGGGCCTACCCGGAAGAAGGCACCCGTCCACTTTTCGAGAAGGGATGTACCACGCTTCCCCTTCCGAGCCGTCAGCCATTCCCATGACAAGGCATAGTCCGGCTCGAACTCACTGACTGTGAACTTGACTTGGATCAGCTCCATCTGACCGTCCGTCCGCTGAATGACAATATCATCAAGCCCGCTAGCATCCTGCTCGTCGTCAGCCTCGAACTTTATCCACTCATAGATAGAGGGGTTGTCCAGCCAATCGCAAAGAGTCTTTATGCCCACCAGAGTCTGATAGACATAACCACTAGCAGGGATAGCGCTGCGTTTGACAGTCCGGTTCATATCGAGTCGCTTTCCTTGCTAATTGGATCGGGGCAATGCGGTCAAAAAGGATCTTCTTCCCTCTTCCTAGCAATCGCCGCCTTAAGCTGAGTTTGTCATTTTCAACTATCACACATAGCCCTGACCAGATTTTTGCGTATGCACCTGCGCCATTTGGGTATCGGCAAAGTCACCGTAGAATGCGGCGACTTTCAGAGTGTGGCCGTTCATGGAAAAGACACAGTTGCTATTGAGCAAGGCAGGAGTGTTGGTGCAGGAGTCCCAGGCAAAGCAGGCAGCATCTGGAGAAGCCTTCAACCTATTCACTATCACGAAAATCGAGCGAGTTGAGGTCAACACCCACTCAGCGATGCTTGCGGAGATATTGAATCCCCGAGGGCGGCATGGAAAGGGACCGCTCTTCCTTGGGCTATTCCTGTCCCACATGGGGATTGAACACGAGCCTCGCCTGACGGAGGCTCGCGTGCGCAAGGAGGAGACATTCGCTGCAGTGCAGGGGCGCGTCGACATCGTTATTCATTTGACGAACCGAATAATCCTCATCGAGAACAAGGTCGATGCCGAGGATGGGGATGAACAACTCAAGAGATACGCTTATGTCGGCCAGGCGTCAGGCAAGCAGTGGGATCTGCTGTACCTCACCCTGCTGGGCACCGACGCCGATGAGAGTAGTTGTCGAGGAGTTGCCTATCGACGTGTGTCGTACCGGGAGCACATCCTGGACTGGCTTGAGAAATGTGTCGCTGCAGCAGCCGATACATCCGCGCTTCAGCACGCGTTGATTCAATACTCGAACATCGTCCGTAAAATCACTGGAACGTCCATGACCCAGAACACCAAGCGCGCGCTGATCCAGTTGATTTCCGCCGGCAACGACTTCGAATCCGCAGACGCTATTGCTGAGGCGATCCCATTTGCAAAGGGTGCCGCGCTGCAGCGTTTCTTTGACTCCGTAGACCAATCATTGTCGCAGACCTACACGCGTGTACAGCCGCCGGCCGGTTTCCCAGGCTTGGAATTCAATGAGGAGATCTGCTGCGCTTGGTTCCGGGTAAAGGGCCTGAGGCCAAAGAACGTTGGAATGTTCCATGACATCGGTGTCGAAGGCGCATTGCTGAGGATCGAGGTCGCAACGGATGCTCTTCACTACGGACTGGTTCCTGTCAGCAGCGGCAAGCTAGGGTGCATTGAGCAACTGAGGGAGTTTGCCCATCCAATTCCTAGGCACCTGATCTATCGGGAGTGGAGGGCCTTTAAATGGCTGTCGAGCGTCTACGAGGAAAACGTAGGCCGCAACATGGATCGCCTGTTGGCCCCCGACCAGCTGCTTGAGCAAGTTTTTGAAACTATCAAGCAACTGACCAAGGCGCCCTCTGATCAGGTGTAAATGTCACGTCCCGGAGTGTGCCAAGTACTCAAGCAACGACGGAGCGCGCTCCCATTCATTCGGCGGTCGGCGCCAACAAGGAGAAGGCTGGTAGGCTGCCAATTCCAGTACCAAGAATTAAATTCTCCTATCTGTACTCCCTGAGAGATCAGTGGGATCTCGGCACACTGTGGGTGCTAACTCTACCAGTCCTCAGTTGAGGAGCTAAACACTGTACTAGATGCGCCTAAGCCTAGTTTTTTTGCTTCCTCTTCAATTCGGCCAGCCAGCAGAACCTCGTTCTTAGTGGGAAAGTGACGTAAAAGGAATCGAGCATTTTGTCTAATGCGCTCGGGCACTTCCGTATCACACGCAAGCTCCGTCAGGAAAGCGTGAGTTTGTGCGACTGATCTGGTCCGTTCAAATGGCATCGTCATTTTATCCTCCAACCTTTGTGATCATCAGTCCAATACAAGGCAACTGGTCAGGTCAAACAGCCACTCTCTTTTAGCCCAAGCACAACTCAACTACGTCCCGAACCCTCATTGCGGACTCGCCGATGGGCGCGGTCAAGCGCGTCAGCATCGCTGTGATCAGAACGTCGTTTTTCTCTAAAAAGCGCCCGACTTCTCGGGTGATCTGGTGCAACGTTGACAAAGCAGCCAGAGATTCTGGGTCCGATAAGCCCGGTTTCCTAGACGCTTCTCCGCGTGCTGAAAATGCGCTGAGGAGATCCTCAAGCCTTCTTGTCGCCTTCCGAATGTTCCCGGTATTGATGGGTCTCGGATACAAAATCGATAAAGGCCACTGCAGAGGCGACGGCTAGACGAGCATGTCTCGACTGAAGGCCGCGATATTGCCCCTCCTTGCCATGTCCAGTGCCGTACAAGCCTCTCAATTGCGCCAGATTGCTCGTAATTTGAGTCAAATTACGTAGGATCAACCGGATGTTCTCCGCGCCCTTGGCGGCTTCGCTAACGCCTTCGGGTACAAGTTGCAGAGCTTTCGTGAGCTTCTTTGTCAAATCGCCTAAGTCTTCTGACTTGGTGAAAGCAATGCCGCGCTTGGTGAGAATGGATTTGCAGCAGGTCTCCACCAGCTCCTTGGCCGTCCCAATCGCCAACTCTGGATCACTATCTACTGCCTGTTCTACCCGTTCGATCTGTTTGGCCATCCATCCTGCGTTCAACGCGTCCGCTACGGCCTTGGCGCGCAGTACTGACCTGGAAGCGTTGTTCTCCACAGACCGGAAAGCAAAGCGGGGACGTCCTGCAATCAATTCCTCTTGGAACAGCTCCCACCCTGCCCCCTTGAGCTGATCGTTGAATTGATTAACGAGCTTGAGTGCCTCCTCTCGGTCAGGACGCACCAAGGGATGAACCATTTCACACAGGAATCGCAAGAAAACCTCTGCGCCGCCATCGACAAGTTGAAAACGGCTGTCGTTGTAAATCCAACCGCTCTCCCAGTCCTCGTTGTTGCATCGATGCTGCCAGATGTCGCCTGCTGCATCTTTGTAGCGACCATCAGTGGAAGGTAATTTTTCAAGCTCATAAAGCCGGCTCAAGAACTCAACGTCATTCATCCGTCCGTACCACTGCACGTCGTCAAGCTGGAGGCCGTCCAGGATGTTCTGACGCACCTTTTTCGGAAGACTGGACTGACCAGATCGCCAGTCAGACCGAAACTCCCTGTCAGGGATAATCACAGCGGTATAGCAATCGTTCTCCTCAAACTGCGAAACGGCCCGGAGCCTGTCGGTGATTTGCTCCTCAACCTGACTTTTTCTTGCACCGAGACGGGCGTAATCCGACGCAGGCATGCTGAACTGGATGACCCAATAGTTGGTACCGCCATTCCAGTTATCGAATCCCGACTGCTCCACCTTGACTGGATAACCCCGCACGACATCAGCCGCATCATCCGCTCCCTCCGCTCGCAGAAGCGTATGCACAGTCGCCAAAAGAGGCTCGATTTGCTCGTTTCGCTCCATACGCCCCTCAAAAAACGCCGGTTCCACTAATCATCGTAGTCAGTTATTAGACATCTTCACCAGTTCACAAAGAATGCGAGTGCTCGTCGTGAAGGTCTCTGAGTCAGTTAGTCGCATTAGTGAATCAGAACCTAAGGAAAGCGAAACGATTCTGTACAGATACGCTACACTCTCGCCAAAATCCGAAACAGATAACCCTTTGAGCGAATCATTCCGTGGAATACCTCTCAGAAATCTTGAAGATCCTGGACGGAGCTCTCAAGGCGAATGCCAGCATGGCCTCGAATTATGCCGGCCTACTGGCAGACAAACTGGAGAGCGACGGCGACAAAAAACAGGCCCGTATGATCAGGGAGCGACTGGCTAGGGCCCCCACAGCGCTCGCCAGCGCCCAAGATGCTGCACAGGGTTTCAGCTTCTCAAACCTGCCGACAGACGGCGAAAGTCACCTGCATACGGTGGACGTGAGCAATCCCGCACTCGATAAGGAATCACTACTGCTACCCAGTGCGGTGGAGAGCCGAGTCCAAGAATTTTTATTGAACATCCATCGATACGATGACCTCGCTCGGGTAGGTGCAGCCATGCCTAGCCGCTTGCTGACCTACGGCCCACCCGGTACCGGAAAAACCAGGCTCGCCCGCTACATCGCCGGCCGCCTCGAACTCCCTTTGCTGACCGTCCGCTGTGACACCCTGGTGAGTAGTCTGTTGGGGCAGACCAGCCGCAACCTAAGGCGCGTGTTCGAATTCTCTCAACAGCGACCCTGTGTACTGTTTTTGGACGAGTTCGATGCGCTAGCAGGTGCTCGAGGCAATGAGCGGGATGTCGGTGAGCTGCAGCGAGTGGTTATTGCCCTGTTGCAGAACATCGATGCGATTCCAGAAAGCACCATCCTAGTGGCTGCTACCAACCACGATCAGTTGTTGGACCCGGCCATATGGCGCCGCTTCAGCTTTCGTATCCCCATGGCAGAGCCAGACTTGGGACTGCGAAAGTTGCTCTGGAAACAATACCTAGAGCCATTCAGCTCAGAGACTTTGGATCTAGATATTCTCGCTCAACTGTCGGATGGAATTACGGGCGCAAACATAGAGCAGGTATGCCTCGATACAAAGCGAGCAGCTGTTTTATCGAATGCGCTCGGGGTTGACGAGAATCAACTATTCCGCCGTCTTGGTTTAAATCTTGCGCTCACCGGTGGCCGAGTGCTATCTACTATCGAGTCAGAAATTCGGTGGCTTAATGGATGGGCACCAAAGTACTTCTCCCTAAGAACATTGGGGAGGCTGTACGACCTGTCGACTAGGCAAATTACGAAGATCCTCAAGGAGGAGATCGGCAGTGGCCCGCAAGAACATACCCACGCAACAACAGCTGAATGCGAGGGTTGAAAATCCCTTTCTACATGTCCCATTTCAACCCAAAGACCTTTCGTCCATTGAAAGCAATGGTGGCGGGGGCGGCAAAGAACTCGTCGTAGTCGATGCTGCTTACCGCCATGCGCTTTCGAAGTCACTGTCGGACGCCAGCTCAGTGCTATCTCGTGAGCAGGTGCTTCACCCTCAGGCGTTGACGCACCTCGTTCTTAAACTGCGGGAAAAAGGGATCGCGAAAACCCACCGGCCCATCGTACTTGCCGAGGAGGCAAGCCTGCAGCCAGCTGGCCACGCGCAAATTGATGAAATGCTGGTCGGCGCTTCCCTACACAGTCTGAACGCGTTGAACCGGGTAATCCTCCAACGCAACACGAAGAAAATTCGCAGCAATTTGAGTGCGATCGAAGCTATTCAGCCTTGGGATCGCCATCGAAGAAACCCTGAGGGCAGCACACGACTTCTGGAGAATGGGCGTGCGGTACTTAGACTGTTCCAGTACCAGCATGCCAGCTTCAACGCTTTCAACTACGAGACGGTGGTGAGCATTCTGAAGTCTCTAGCGCTGCCATTTATCGAGATCGAGCAAGGGCGTGGTCTGCCTATAATTGGAATTCAGGATCTCGACAAGATTCAAGGCGATGCGCTGGAACTGATCTTGGATTTTCCTGGCATCCGGTCAATTTACGCAGAAAAGTTGTTCCACCCACGGACCACAGTGCTGTCGCCCCAAAGCGTAGCGTCCGTTAGCCAGACCCAACCCACCGAGCAGCCCATAAGCCTTCCCACCGTAGCTGTTTTCGATACGGGTGTGAGCAAAGGCGCAAAGCACATCGAGCACTACGTCCAATCTCGGGACATCTATGTCCTGCCCCCCGACACCAACTATGAGCACGGGACAGCTGTAGCCTCGCTTGTCGCCGGCGGCGCTCACTTCAACGATAAACATGCCTGGCTTCCGACAACGCCAGCATTGGTCCATGACGTCTGCGCATTGGAAGTATCTGGCTCAAACATGTGTGATCTGGAGCTGCGCCTCCAATCTGCCGTGCAACGCCGACCCGACGTGAAGATTTGGAATATCTCGATTGGCGGTGAGCCCTGCGACGACAGCCTTTTCAGCGATTTCGCAATGACGCTGGACCAATTGAGCGACAAATACCAAGTTCTTTTCGTCGTGGCGGCGGGCAATTACAACGACCTTCCACGTCGCCAGTGGAAAACTCCGTCCACCCTCGCGGACAGAGTGAGCTGCCCAGGGGAGTCAGTTCGAGCTTTGACTGTTGGATCTGTGTCCCACATCGACGCAGCTGACGCTCTCAGTGCCGCCGGCCATCCCGCGCCATATTCGCGGTGTGGCCCAGGACCAGTTTTCACTCCCAAGCCTGACATCAGCCATGTAGGCGGAGGTGTCCATGCACCTTGGGACGCAGGCTTGGCCAGCCTCAAAATCCTGGGTCCTGACAATATGCTGCGCTATGGGTTTGGCACCAGTTACGCAGCACCGCTCGCATCATGCATGGCCGCTCATGCTTGGCAGGCATTGATGGGCCGTCCGACGCTCAACCCTTCGCCTGAACTGGTCAAGGCATTAATGATTCACGCGGCACAACTTTCCTCACCTGACTATGACTCCTACCATCGGCGCTATTTGGGTGCCGGACGACCTGGTGATGTCCTGAAAGCGCTTTACGATTCCGATGACAGTTTCACATTGGTCTTCCAAGCCAACCTTGTGCCGGGAAACATGCGGTGGCGAAAAACCCCTTACCCAATTCCGGACGTATTGATCCAGGATGGCAAGTTCCGTGGGGAGGTCATCATAACAGTGGGCTATGCCCCGCCGCTCGATCCTAACGCCGGCAGTGAATACGTCCGCGCCAACGTTGAGTTGAGCTTCGGAGCAGTTAGTGGGGACACCATCAAAGGCATGGTTCCGATGGAAAGTGAAGAGGGTCAAAGCGGATACGAAATCGCCCAGATATCCTCTGGTAGCAAGTGGTCACCAGTGAAAGTTCATCGTACGAAATTCCCCAATGGCGCGGCCGTCCAACAATGGGGTCTACAGGCTAAAGCTCGCCTGCGCGCATACGAACCAGAGCTAACAGAAGCCTTGCCGGTTAATATCATTGTGACATTGCGATCGCTTGATGGAGATCCAATGGTTCGGACTGCAGGGCTACGGGCTTTGAGCCAATGTAACTGGGTCCACACCCCGCTTCCTGTGCGAGTACCTATCCGTGTATAGGATCTTGTTGCCGTCGCCAGTTGGCGGCGGCGCTGCTCAACCAGAGGTCTGCATCGAGCACGTAACAGGCTTTACTGACAGAAAGAGCTAGCCCAAATCCTGCGCCGTTTCCATGGGACAACAAGCGAAAATTTGGAGGTGAGATCAGTACGATCTATCATCCAGTGCTTCCGCTCGTTTTCTCTAGACACTGCCAAACCGAGGAGGCCTGCATGCCAGCCATAAAGGATCAGGTGCTCTTTCTGGACTTTGACGGAGTACTTCACCCGGACGCGGTATACCTAACTCGCAATGGCCCGACCTTACGTGCGGAAGGCGAGCTTTTTATGTGGGCCCCTGCGCTCATCGAAATCCTGAACGAATTTCCCATGGTTTCCCTTGTCTTGAGCACAAGCTGGGTCCGTCACTTAGGTTTCAAACGAGCCGTGAGCTTCTTACCCCCAGAACTAGCGGTGCGAGTGGCAGGCGCGACGTGGCACAGCTCGATGGCTAAAGACTGGTTAGGTGATAACAAATGGGATGGACGCACACGATACGATCAAATCAGCCGCTATGCTGCCAGAGCTCAGCTTGCCAACTGGGTTTCGTTGGATGATGACCCAGCAGGATGGGCCTCTACCGCCCGCTACCGCTTGGTGGCATGTGATCCGAGGCTAGGTTTAAGCGACACGCACACACTGCAGGCACTGATTAATTCGCTGAAAGAGATGTCCACTAACTAATTATTAAGGGAGGACTCAGTTGTATATTGTATATGGAGTTTCCAAGGCGCTGCCTACGAGGCTATCAAGTTGCAACACTTATATCGTCTAGATATCTTTGTTTCATGGTGATCAGTGCTGTGATCCGATTTCGACCATTGGCAAGGATTTGGGCAAGACCAGTATCCTAGACCATTTATATAATCCTCTTCCACAAAATTAGCAGTTTCTATTCCTCCCGACTGGTAAGTACTCCACAGTGAGTCAATAGATCTGAATTCAAACTCATGCGCTCTCAAATCTCCTAATACATCACTAAATCCCCCATAGATTTTCGCGATGATTTTAGTTAATCCTAGCTTTGATTCATCGTGCCTGCTCGCATTGTTAATCTTGACAAAAAATATTCAGAGAATCTTGCAAAGCATCCATTTGGTAATGCAAAAAATTCATTTGTCGAGCTGACTCCCCTGAAAGATTTTGAATCACAGATGCAGCCTTATCACGCAGAGAATGAATCATTCCCTCATAGGACAGGTAATAAGGCGAGGAGCAAATCTCATGAACCATCACTGCGTGTCGTAACGCTAACGGATCATCGTTAGGTAATGAAATAGCTTCATTGAGATAATTCCCTCTGCAACCCTGCCACATTACATCTAATGGGTGCGCGGTTTGCGAAAAGACTTTATTACAGAATGGACAACGCTCCATTAGCACCGTGTTGTGCTTGTAGCATACAGTGATGAAAGGAGTGCTGAAACGTCTCCAATATGAGTATCCCAATTTTTTGAGGTCATCTCTCACACAGTCAGGACAGAACGAAGCCTTCCATTCACAGAATCTTACATCGTCTCGAATGTACTGCTTTTGTGAGTATGAAAAGTCTTGGTTGCTCTTGAATATGTAATCGACAGCATTCAGCGTATGATTATGAATCAGTCGATTAAACCCGTAACAACCTGGCCACCCCAAAGCAGAAGCGATTATTTTAACCTCAGTATTGCGGAGGTCTGGAAATGTTGTTAATTGCTTAAAGGCCTCCATACCCGCTCCGAGCTGGTTTAGAAAGAGACTACGTCTCACATAGGAGGTAAGCGATTCATCGGTCTGTATCTGAGGAAGCATCGTAGAAGATAGTTGCAATGTCGATAGGCCAAATAGTCTAAAGGAGAGGGCCAGCATTTCGAAGGTAAAGGATAGGTCCCTTCAAATGGTGACTGTTTTTAATGTTCAGATGGCGTTGAATTCAGGGGAGAAATTCTTTAAGTAATAGGCACGGGTGATAATCCCGTTTGGCGTCCGCCTAGTGCCAAGCTATTCTTCTGTTTTCGCTATGTACCTTTGCGTGGCGATATCGCTTGAAAGACTCAGTCGACCCCTATCATTTTAAGCAGCGTTAGTAATACTTCCCCGGCATCACCTATCAACATAATCTCATTCGCTCCCTCTAATCCCACGTCTTCCAAATTTACATGGATCACTGCCGCCCCTGCAGCCAAAGCTCTCTCTGGAATGCTCGCTGCCGGCATGACAACACCGGAAGTGCCAACAGAAATCAGTAAATCGCATTCCCTCACAAGTCGAACAGCTGATCGCCAAGCAACCTCGGGCAAATTCTCCTTGAACCAGACAATTCCCGGTCGAAGCCTGCCGTTGCAGCGAGCACATCGGGGAGGCTCAATCAGTTGTCCTTCTTCAGCAATTTGAAGCTGCTCAGGCGCCAACTCAAATGGGCGGTGACAGCCAAAGCATTTCACGTTCATTAAACTGCCATGAAGGTGGACCACGTTCTTTGAGCCAGCTCGCTCGTGCAAGTCGTCAATATTCTGAGTGATGACAGAGACTTCCCAACCGGCGCTAGCGAACCGAAGAATGGAGAGGTGCGCTGAGTTGGGCACAGCTAAGCTGACCTGCCGGCGTCGCCAGAGGTACCAGCCCCATACAAGAGCCGGGTTTTCGCGGAAAGCGCTCGCAGTCTCCAGACGTTGTGGATCATGCTTTTCCCATAATCCGGTCAGCTTGTCGCGGAAGGTGGGGATTCCGCTTTTTTCGGAGATACCCGCGCCAGTGAAGAAAGCTATCTTTTTGGCCGAAAGAATCGCGTCTACAGCTCGTTGCATTTCCACTGGACAAGGTCCTCTCCTGCTGCGCTCGTTTCAATCTTACTGGGAGTCCTCAATCGGACTATTTACTTCGGTTTCCCAGGACCTGATGGCGGCGAATGCGACTTCATGTAGTGACGAAACGATTTTTTGAGATCCTCGTCTGTCGCCATAGGTATAGGTGCTCGTCGGGTAGGTTTGGCTAGAGTTTTCTCTTCGGGCAAGGCCATACGCTCCAGCACTGAGCGCTCCGTCTCGGTAATCGACGAATCAAAAACCCTCGCCTGTACACGCTGGTCGCGATCTGCCCGAGCGAAGCTCACCACGTTCGACTTAAACTCAACTGGCAACTCAAATGGGCAGTGCAGGTCGCGATTTGTTCGGCTGGTTCCGTTGTTGATGACTTGCAGTTGCAGATCTTCAACATCCCTGGCGTTGCTCGTGTATGCGCTGGACCTGTATGCCTTGTGCAGGTCTTCGACCTCAATCCGATTCCTTTCGGCAGAACGGCATTCGATGTAAGCGAGCTTTATGAGCTGCACAGCGAGTCGCTTGATGCCGAAGGTGGAGCGGTAAAGCTCAGCCGCAAACTTCTCATTGCTTGCTTTGACACGGCCGCCGCTAACCCTCACGCACTCGCGCACATAGTCAGACCAATCTTGGCTCTTCGGATCTTCGGGCAGCATGATCCGTGGTTCGGAAAGCAACCTTTGCTTATCCTCGCTGTTACGACGAAGCAGCTTGTGCACGAGACTGTAATTGGACACAAAGATCATCGGCGGTCCAATGGCTGCCATCGTCAGCAAGATGTCGGTCACCTTGGAAGCGCCCATACCGGTATTGATGTGCTGAGTTTCCTCTAGGACAACCATTGAAACACCGTCCCGGTTGGCGCGCCGACGGCACTCAACCAGCAGCTTAGCCAGGTTGCCACCGCGCCCGTCATGGCCGCTACCGTGCACGAAATCTAGGAGAAGCTGCTTGCCACTCGCTTTGCCGCGGGCACTCGCATACCAAAGAGAAGTCAGCTCAACGATGCCTTGATATAGATCGCAAGCCATCTCTATCGGTGGAGGCAGAGCCCTACGCAGAGCAGCAATTGTCTGGCTCTTACCAACGCCCGCCAAGCCGGTAAGGCAGATCGGTAAAACCTCCACCTCAGGAGGCTTGAAGATTCTTGCGGCGTACTCAACCTCACTGCTGAACACTCTAAGGTTGTGCAGATACGCCAGGCCGGCCATTTCATGAATAAAATTGAGAGAGAATGCGTTAGGGAGGTAAATCTCCTTTAGCCTCTCGGCGAGATGATCAGCGGCGAGCGAGGGGGGAAGCGCCTCCAAATTCGCTACAGGCTCCGGACGAATGAGAACTCGTTTACGGATGTTTTCAATGTCCATATAACCGTCGAAACGAGTTTCGATGGTTCTGTTCATTTCGTAACCCCTCTGAAGCGATTGTAATCGGCGGTGTCGCGAAGGGCAGCACCGCCTTTCGATGGCCGTCCTAGTATCCGCTCACCAGCGTCCCAATCCTCGCCTGTGTTCAGTTTGAATCGGTCCTCGAAAAGTTGCTCGTGGGCAGGCCGCTCGTCTCGAAGATCAGCGGCAGATTCTCTCCGCATTTTGTCGATATCCTGCAGATCGCGTAGCGAGATATCGATCGTGCCCTGCAAGGTACGCGCTGTTCTCACATAATCTAACTCATACAATATCCCTTTAACTTCGATCCATATGTGACGAACGCACATGACCAAAACATAAACTGAAGTTTTAATGACGCCTTTCTGAGCTACTAGATCAAATACTCCAGTTTCTACCAATGCATGGGATCTATATTTCCGCCCGTAAAAATAAACGCCATCTTTTCTTATTGCAGCGGGTCGCTCGTCGAGAAACTCCCTTACCGCCACATCGAAAGGAACGCCGATTGAGGAGTCTCGACCACGCATGCTCCAATAACTGTAGATGTCATGTGGCGTCGGCTTAACTCCAGCTAGAATCATCTCCTCGTCCATGCGTAGCTGAGCGTCGGAGGTGTGGTTATCCTTCAGCACCCGAACGATCTCACGCTTGGCCATCTGCACGAAATCAAGCTTGCTGTGCACATAGGTAGGCTGTTCAAGCGTTTTCCTGTTTCTCGGGTGTGAGGATTCAATGGAGGCTTTGGATTGTCCTGAATAGACAGGTGTTAGCTCTACCGACTTTAACCAGTGAATCTCTGGTTCAACTTCGTAGTGTGCAGCAGGACCTCTATCCAGCACCATGTCGCCTGACAAGCCGGCACTTGGCCATTCTTCCGCGCTGATCTCTACTCCATACTGCTCGCACAATTTGACCTTGTTGCAGGCCATGGAGTAGATCGCCATGCGATAAGCGGCCATATTTTCCTTGCCTTCTGAAAAACCAATCCCCAGTACCATCCCAGATAGCGCACACAAAGCTCGTACGACGCAGAAGCCGTCTACCGCACTACCTTCAGTCAAACCAGAAAGCTTTTCGGTAATATTGTAACCGTCAAATTCTATGCGCTGATTCACATTAATAAGATTGTCAGCAAAACTTCCTTCAGAACCTGATTGTGCGCGCGCGCGATGCTTTCCTTTTAATGCGATACGAAGATCTTTCGCACTAATCAGTTTGGAAATCCAATACCTAAACTGTGGAAAGGAAGGAAAAGGTTTTCCCTTAGGGTGCTTGTATTCCACTGCAGCATCGTGCTGTTTGATAGAGACACAACCAAACTCCTTCGTGAGAATTTCACTGTAAATTTTGTTCTGAGTTTTGTGAGGAGATTTATAATTCAGAAAGCCTTTTAAAATCTGTTGCTGCATGACTACATCGCAACGATAACCATGCCGTTTCCCCTTACGCGAGGGCCGGCCGAGCTTCTTTGTTAGGCTAGGCCCCTCTCGATTCCACGCCCCAATCCGGTGAAGAGATGGCATCAAGGACCATTTGGTCTGGCCGAAAACTACATAGGAATAGAACCAGAGCCTTATTCTGGCTGCGTTCTGATGGGGTCGCTGAGATTTGGCGTGGGCGTTTATGAGCCCGTCAGGATCATCGCTCCCCAATATCTCGTCCCGGCGAGCGATCAGGCTTGAGATTGCAGCAAAGCGCTTGTTCACCTTCTGCTCATAACTTTCCTTCGTAGAGACCCGACGGTCTTCCAGACAGTCGATGGCTACACCTTCAATCGGTATCAGCCAAGGAGGAGTCGAATCGGCCTCGCCATCCTCCAACAGCCATCCATTCTCGACAGCTTCCTCAAAGTAGATCCGACTAAGCTGAACCAGGTGAGTACTGATACTTTTTCCGTTGTCCTTGAATTCGACCAACCGAACACGGTTTCGTCTGCCGTCGCTGACCAAGAAGTGGTAAACAGTGCCTTGTGCGAGGTTGAGAAACCCCTCTGGGGCGACAATTCTCGACCCCGTCCTCATGATGGTGCCGCGTCTTCGAAAAAAGCGCTGAACTCACGAAGCAGATCGCAGCCTCCGGTAACGAACGGTTGATCAACGTGAATAGGCTCGTTGAAATCGACGAGGAGCTTTCGATCCCAAATATCTTGGTAAATCTTCGCGAAGAATTGATCTCGGTATCCCCAACGTGCGCTGTGCTCAAACACCACATAAGCAACAGGTTTTCCTGCATGGACAGCATCAGTCACAGCGCCGCTGAAATCCTCCAACAGAGCGGCCTCAAGCGAAAAATCAAGATCGTGCATTCCGAATAGAAGATTTAGGTTCGCTTGGATCGTGGGCGGTACCAGGTCGCAGGAAACCTCAACCGTTCGGATGCCAGCGCTTGCGTAATATCGCCGCTCTAGCTCCCCCCTGAGCTCGGCGTACTCGCGATCTCTCCGCTGTTGTACAGGAGTCTTCGGGGATGTACTGCGGCGCTCACGAAACGCCGCGACCTGGTCCTTGACAGTCCAGTTGACGGCGAAAGGCTCCCCTCGACTGTTGCGGAGGTACAGCAGAAGATCGCCCTGATAGGGATACGGGATTTTGCGCCTGTCGCCACAAGCATCTTCTACTACGATTGCATGATGCTTAAACCCGATGTCCATCGCGATATCGACAGTGCCGCGCAGAGGGGGCAGGAAGGTCCCCTTCGTTAAAGGGTGTCCTCGTAATGGATGACCTGCATTAACAGGCCAGAGCATTTTCTGCTCATGCAACTCAAACAAGTCAGGGTGGTAGAGGGCCAGTTGCGTAAATATCTTCTCCGGCCGCGAAAGGAGGTGAATCGTGCGTCTCAGCTTTCGGCTGTGCAGCCTGCTGATTCGAGACCCCTTCGGCGCCTCGCGGGGAACCGCCAATGTCGATGGTAGGTATTCCCCACCCCATTCGAACCCACTCTGCCGGTCCATGATGAGGGCGAATCTATCCTGCGGTTTCATCCAAGCATTCCAATTTCATCTGGGATTTCAGTGTCGCGCTTGTTGGGGATAACAACAGGCGCATCAGCGAAACCCTTATCATGCGGGAGGTAACCACGCGTCTGACTGTGGATAACGCGCAGTTTCTTGTGGATGAGTGATGCCGTGCGAGGCTTGACGTCTCGCATGCAAGGAATAGACAATGGAAGAGTCAGGGTGCTTATCTGACTTATCCACAGGGGCCCAAGCTCGTTACTTGGGCCCTTGTCTACTGACTTTCAGCTCTCTCGTTTTTGATAGCTGTCGTATGAAATTCTTTCGATATGCCTACCTTAAGCGTCGCCGATTGAGAATCCGCCCACCGTCGAGGCCTGATTAGGTCATCGAGAGCGCATTGCGTTATTCGCTACCAGTTTGATAAAAAAGAATATGTTAACGCCGGGAATTCCTGGCTGACAACAACTTTGCGCATCAACCATTGCAAACTCGTCATGCCCCCACCCAAATAAATCTCTACCTACGCGGAGCGTACACAAGATTCCGGTCCCCTACGAAAATTGTGGGCGTTTTGAGTGGCACAAAAGGCATCTTTTCATGGTTATTAACAGGAACTCCTATTAATCCTTTTCCTAATAACTTTTAGACCTTTGCACTCACGGCCCGAAGGACTATTTTGTCTTATTTGGGGTCACGTAGATGAACCTCACCGGCAAGAAAACTCCTTTCCTAAATTGGTTACCAGATGAATGCTTTTACAGCCTCTGTAGCCGGCAGCATTGTTTTTTGGGCGACCAGTCGACCGACGATACGCTGAGACTGCTGTTAGGAGATCTCGCGAAATCGTTCGCACACGATTTCCCCCACAACCTCAACCTGTTGAATAAGGATGCAATGCTTGCTTGGGGCAGCCCGGAGAAAATAATCTGTGAACATACAATCTCACCTATATTCTTTCCATTCCAGTCATCTGAACATGTACAGGCACTGAAGGACGCGTTGCTTGGCCCCAGAATAGGCTCTTGCAAATATAAACTTGGACTTGTGACTGGCCGGTTCGGTGGAGCACACCCGCTAAAGGCCTGCGCTAAATGTATGACTGCTGATCGATCAGTCCATGGGACCACGTACTGGCATCTATCCCATCAGCTTCCGGGTGTAATCACATGTCCAATTCATGGATTATTATTGATGGAATCTACAGAGAACAGGCAGTGGTCCAGGAGCTTTCGGTGGATTCTCCCGGATGAACCCGTTCTTGCGGAAATGGGCAAAGCGACCACTGACCATTCAACGCTTACCACACTCCAGACCATCTCTAACTCTTCGGTGGCACTGTACAGATTGGGCATCAACAGCCAGTTTGATCTCAGTAAAGTTGTCCAAGTCTACAAGGAGGCTTTCAGCAATCTAGGCACCTCCAAGAAGGCGTGCGTGGCTGCTGGCGACCGCTTTGCTGAGTACTGTTCAATGCTGGAACCCTTTCCACCTTTCTCCGCATTGCCTTGCGATCGGCAGCATGCGATAGGGTTCATTTCCCAAATGACACGAAAGCCCCGTGGTTACTGCCACCCACTAAAGCATCTGGTTCTGATTTCGTGGCTGTTTGGATGCTTAGAGTTATTCCTAGACGCTTATAAACAGTTAATAAAGCGACAGGAAACCCCAAAAGTTCGAAATCTAAAGTCACTGAGACTTTCTCAAACTATCGATGAGCGACTTCCAAAAGCCGAAAGAAAAATGGGCGCTCCAAGACCAAAAAAAATATTTAATGATCTGAAGATAGAAATTCTTAACGCGCTTTTGAATGGCTCCACAAAAAAAGAGATATGTTCAAGTTTTAATATATCTACATGTACAGTTAATCGGCTTCTGCGTTTAAACCCAGACATCAAGAAAAAGTTTATCAATAAATCTTACCTAAACAAACTTGACGAAAAGAGAACCATCTGGAGTGGAAAAGTTCGTAATTATCCCGGTGCCAGCGCGAAGACTATTAAAAACTTAGCTCCAGACATTTACGCTTGGCTCTATAGAAATGACCGATCTTGGTTATTTTCACAGACAGCTGCACTACCAAGTGGTAGATGCGGAAACCATGTGACCATTGACTGGGATGCACGCGATGAGAATTTTTGTTCACTGATTAATCAGTTATTGACAACAGCGTCTTCAGACTTGAAGAAATTCCGTAAGTGCGACCTCTACCAACTGGTACCTAATCTATTCTCTTCGCTGGAGAAAAGATCACGTTATCCTAAGACGAGAAAACTTCTCACCGAAATTACGAAGTAGTTTTTCCCAAGATTGCGCGACAAGCAATCTTTTGACTGACACAACCACTTGGTATGACAGCACCTCACTGACAAATGAGGAGATTGTCGCTCCGTAAGCGACTGAAGCGTTCAAGGAGATCAGCATTGCCAACAGCACTGAGCAGTCCTGTGTGGTGAACAGGATGTGAGGATACGGAGGCGGGAAGCATCGCAAGAGACGGTAGAACAGATCAGACCGGCTCTTGCGACAGTTTTAATTCTCTAAATCCAGAGCTTAGATCAACGGTGGATAACTTATTCCACGGTCACCGATTTCGCCAGGTTGCGCGGTTGATCGACGTCGGTGCCCTTGAGCACGGCGACGTAGTACGACAACAGTTGCAACGGGATCGTATAAAGGATCGGCGAGAGAATGTCGTGGATGTGCGGCATTTGCACCACGTGGGTACCTTCGCCGTTGGTCATCGCAGCCTTCTCATCCGCGAACACGATCAACTCTCCGCCGCGAGCGCGGACTTCCTGCAGGTTGGATTTGAGCTTTTCCAGCAGTTCGTTGTTCGGCGCGACAGTGACCACCGGCATGTCGTTATCCACAAGTGCCAGCGGGCCGTGCTTGAGCTCGCCGGCCGGGTAGGCCTCGGCGTGGATGTAGGAGATTTCCTTGAGTTTCAAGGCACCTTCCATCGCGACCGGGAATTGCGCACCACGGCCGAGGAACAGGGTGTGGTTTTTCTCGGCGAACAGCTCGGCGATTTTTTCCACGGTGCTGTCCATCGCCAGCGCTTCGCCGAGACAGGTCGGCAGGCGACGCAGTTCTTCGACGAGTGTGGCTTCGACGCCGTTAGCCAGAGTGCCGCGCACCTGACCCAGCGATAGAGTCAGCAGCAACAGGCCAACCAGTTGCGTGGTGAAGGCTTTGGTCGAGGCCACACCGATTTCGCGGCCGGCCTGGGTCAACAGGGTCAGGTCGGATTCACGCACCAGCGAGCTGATGCCGACGTTGCAGATGGCCAGGCTGGCGAGGAAGCCCAGCTCCTTGGCATTGCGCAGGGCCGCGAGGGTGTCAGCGGTTTCACCGGACTGTGAGATGGTCACGAACAGCGTGTCTGGCTGCACCACCACTTTGCGATAACGGAATTCGCTGGCGACTTCGACCTGGCACGGAATACCGGCCAGCTCTTCGAGCCAGTAGCGCGCGACCATGCCGGCGTGATAACTGGTGCCGCAGGCGACGATCTGCACATTGCGCACTTTGGCGAACAGCTCGGCGGCTTGCGGACCGAAGGCCTCAACCAGCACCTGATTGTTGCCCAGACGACCTTCGAGAGTGCGCTGAACCACGGTCGGTTGCTCGTGGATTTCCTTGAGCATGTAGTGGCGGAACTCGCCCTTGTCGGCGGCTTCGGCACCGTCGGTGTACTGCACGGTCTGGCGCTCGACAGCGTTGCCGTTTACGTCCCAGATCTGCACGCTGTCGCGACGGATTTCAGCGATATCGCCTTCTTCCAAATACATGAAGCGGTCAGTGACCTGACGCAGAGCCAACTGGTCGGAAGCGAGGAAATTCTCGCCCAGGCCCAAGCCGATCACCAATGGACTGCCACTGCGCGCGGCAACCAGACGATCCGGTTGCTGTGCGTTGATCACTGCCAGACCGTAGGCGCCATGCAGTTCCTTGACGGTCGCTTTGAGCGCGGCAGTCAGGTCCGGTTGTTCCTTGAGCTTGTGGGTCAGCAGGTGCGCGATGACTTCGGTGTCGGTGTCCGAGCTGAACGCATAACCCAGTGTTTTCAGTTGTTCGCGCAGAGCTTCGTGGTTCTCGATGATGCCGTTGTGCACCACCGCAATGTCACCGGAAAAATGCGGGTGGGCATTGCGCTTGCACGGCGCGCCATGGGTCGCCCAACGGGTGTGGGCGATACCGAGACGACCGGCCAGCGGCTGTTCGGTCAGGGCGGTTTCCAGCTCACTGACCTTGCCCGGACGGCGCATGCGTTCCAGGGTCTGGTCATTGGTATAAACCGCCACACCGGCGCTGTCATAGCCGCGGTATTCGAGGCGCTTCAGGCCTTCGAGAAGGATGGCGGTGATATTACGTTCAGCTACAGCGCCGACAATGCCACACATGGTTATTTCTCCTGACTGACAGCCGCACAGATCAAAGTGATCCCGCGGGCCTGAAGCTGATCGCGTGCCTCGACAGACAGGCGATCATCGGTAATGAGGGTATGGATGCTGCTCCAGGGCAGCTCCAGGTTGGGAATCTTGCGACCGATCTTGTCGGCCTCGACCATGACGATCACTTCTCGCGCAACGTCAGCCATCACCCGGCTGAGGCCGAGCAGTTCATTGAAGGTGGTGGTGCCGCGCACCAGATCGATGCCGTCGGCGCCGATAAATAGTTGATCGAAGTCGTAGGAGCGTAGTACTTGCTCGGCGACCTGGCCCTGAAAGGATTCCGAGTGCGGATCCCAAGTGCCGCCGGTCATCAGCAGCACCGGCTCGTGTTCCAGTTCGCTCAAGGCATTGGCGACATGCAGCGAGTTGGTCATCACCACCAGACCCGGTTGCTGGCCCAGTTCGGGAATCATCGCGGCGGTGGTGCTGCCGCTGTCGATGATGATGCGCGCGTGCTCGCGGATGCGTTTGACCGCCGCGCGGGCGATTGCCTGCTTGTACTTGGAAATACTCTGCGCCGTTTCTGCGACCAGCTCTTGCGGCATGGTGATCGCACCGCCGTAACGACGCAGCAACAGACCATGGGTTTCCAGCGCCGCGAGATCCTTGCGAATCGTAACTTCCGAAGTTTCGAAACGCTTGGCCAGCTCATCCACACTGACTTCGCCCTGCTCATTGAGCAAGGCGAGGATGTTATGACGACGCTGAGGAGTATTGCGTTTGGACATGATGGCTTAAGTTTCGATTCGAAAGATAACGCAAGCAATGAAACTCTATCGAAAGGTTGCCGTCAAGACACGAAGAGAAAAATTCAGAAAGTTTGAAATGACTGTGGGAGCGAGCCCGCTCGCGAAAGGGAGTCTCAGCCACTGAAGACGTGACTGACAGACCGCATTCGCGAGCAGGCTCGCTCCCACAGGAGGTTGTGGATAAATCAGGATTTCTTGATTTTTTCCGGGCGCTTCCAGCCGTCAATGTTCTTCTGACGGGCTCGGCCAACCGCCAACTGAGCGTCATCCACATTTTGCGTGATGGTCGAGCCGGCAGCAGTAGTTGCACCGTTGGAGATATCCACAGGGGCAACCAGCGAGTTGTTGGAACCGATGAACACATCAGCGCCCAACACGGTTTTCCACTTGTTGGCGCCATCGTAGTTGCAGGTGATGGTGCCGGCACCGATATTGGTACGTGCGCCGATTTCGGCATCGCCCAGATAGGTCAGATGGCCAGCCTTGGCACCTTCGCCCATGTGTGCATTTTTCAGCTCAACGAAGTTACCCACATGGGCGCGCGCTTCAAGCACAGTGCCCGGGCGCAAACGCGCGAAGGGACCGGCGTCGCTGCCTTCACCGAGAATGGCACCTTCGATATGACTGTTGGCCTTGATTACCACGCCTTTGCGCAGGGTACTGTCCTTGATCACGCAGTTCGGGCCGATCTGTACGTCGTCTTCAATGATCACCTTGCCTTCCAGGATCACGTTGATGTCGATCAGCACATCGCGGCCTACGCTGACTTCGCCACGCACATCGAAACGCGCCGGGTCACGCAGGGTCACGCCCTGAGCCATCAGGCGACGGCCGGCGCGCAACTGGTAATGACGCTCCAGTTCAGAGAGCTGCTTGCGATCATTGGCGCCCTGCACTTCCATCGGGTCGTGCGGTTGTTCGGTGGCAACCACCAGACCATCGCTGACCGCCATTTCGATCACGTCGGTGAGGTAGTACTCGCCCTGCGCATTGTTGTTCGACAGGCGGCTCATCCAGTCCGCCAGACGATCGGCCGGCACAGCGAGGATGCCGGTGTTGCCTTCGGTGATCGCACGTTGCGCTTCGCTGGCGTCTTTGTGCTCGACGATTGCCGCGACCTTGCCGTCAGCATCACGCACGATGCGGCCGTAACCGGTCGGGTCATCCAGCTCGACAGTGAGCAAACCCATCTGGCCCGGCACGACATGCTTGAGCAGACGTTGCAGGGTTTCCACTTCAATCAGAGGCACATCGCCGTAAAGAATCAGCACAGTGTCGGCATCAATGAACGGCACCGCCTGGGCGGTGGCATGGCCAGTGCCCAGTTGCTTGTCCTGCAACACGAAATTCAGGTCATCAGCTGCCAGACGCTCACGCACCACATCGGCACCGTGACCGATTACCACGTGAATGCGCTGTGGATCAAGTTGCCGAGCGCTGTGGATAACATGGCCGAGCATGGAGTTGCCGGCAATCGGGTGCAGCACTTTGGGCAGCGCCGAGCGCATGCGAGTGCCTTGACCGGCCGCGAGGATAACGATTTCGAGAGACATGACTGGCTACCAATCCTGGGTGGTCAGCAACTGCGACCGGTTTGTGGGAATTCGGAAAAGAAAAAAGGGTAGCCGAGGCTACCCTTTTTTATCAATCGCACAATAAGCGTCTGACGGATTAACCGCCAAACTTCTTGCGGATCTGCTGGACGGTGCGCAGCTGGGCTGCAGCCTCGGCCAGACGTGTGGCAGCGGCGCCGTAATCGAAGTCCGCGCCTTTTTCGTTCAGGGCATTCTCGGCAGCCTTGAGAGCTGCCTGAGCCTGAGCTTCATCCAGGTCGGCGGCACGTTGCACGGTATCGGCAAGTACCTTGACCATGTTCGGCTGAACCTCGAGGAAACCACCGGAGATGTAGAACACCTCGGCTTCCCCGCCTTGCTTGATCAGGCGGATCGGACCCGGCTTGAGATTAGTGATCAGCGGCGCGTGACCCAGAGCGATACCAAGATCACCCAGTGCACCGTGCGCAATCACCATCTCGACCAGGCCGGAAAAGATTTCCCCTTCCGCGCTGACGATATCGCAATGGACTGTCATAGCCATCTGATTGCCTCAACCTAAATTAGCGCCCGTTGCCGGGCGCCGGGATTACAGTTTCTTGGCTTTCTCGATCGCTTCTTCGATGCCGCCAACCATGTAGAACGCTTGTTCTGGCAGGTGGTCGTAGTCACCGTTGAGGATGCCTTTGAAGCCAGCAATGGTGTCTTTCAGGGAAACGTATTTACCCGAAGCACCGGTGAAGACTTCAGCCACGAAGAACGGCTGCGACAAGAAGCGCTGGATCTTACGAGCACGGTTAACCAACTGTTTGTCGGCTTCCGACAGCTCGTCCATACCCAGGATCGCGATGATGTCTTTCAGCTCTTTGTAACGCTGCAGAACGTACTGAACGCCGCGAGCGGTGTCGTAGTGGTCCTGGCCGATCACGTTCGGGTCCAGCTGGCGCGAAGTCGAATCCAGTGGATCTACCGCCGGGTAGATACCCAGGGAAGCGATGTCACGGGACAGAACGACGGTGGCATCCAAGTGGGCGAAGGTGGTCGCTGGCGACGGGTCGGTCAAGTCGTCCGCAGGTACGTATACCGCTTGGATCGAGGTGATCGAACCTTCCTTGGTCGAAGTGATACGTTCCTGCAGAACGCCCATCTCTTCAGCCAGGGTCGGCTGGTAACCTACTGCCGAAGGCATACGGCCCAGCAGTGCGGATACTTCAGTACCGGCCAGGGTGTAACGATAGATGTTGTCGACGAACAGCAGAACGTCGTTACCTTCGTCACGGAACTTCTCGGCCATGGTCAGGCCAGTCAGTGCTACGCGCAGACGGTTTCCCGGCGGCTCGTTCATCTGACCGTAAACCAGTGCCACTTTGTCCAGAACGTTGGAGTCCTTCATCTCGTGGTAGAAGTCGTTACCCTCACGAGTACGCTCACCCACACCGGCGAACACGGAATAACCGCTGTGCTCGATGGCGATGTTACGGATCAGTTCCATCATGTTTACGGTTTTGCCTACACCGGCACCACCGAACAGACCGACTTTACCGCCCTTGGCGAACGGGCAGACCAGGTCGATAACCTTGATGCCGGTTTCCAGCAGGTCGTTGCCGCCTGCTTGCTCGGCGAACGAAGGTGCTGCGCGGTGAATGCCCCAGCGCTCTTCGGTGTCGATCGGGCCAGCTTCGTCGATCGGGTTACCGAGGACGTCCATGATCCGGCCCAGGGTCGCTTTACCGACCGGTACGGAGATGGCTGCGCCAGAGTCGGTGACTTCCAGACCGCGCTTCAAGCCCTCGGTGGAACCCATCGCAATGGTACGCACCACGCCGTCGCCCAGCTGCTGCTGAACTTCCAGGGTGGTTGCGGCCGCGCTTTGTACAGTCAGCGCGTTGTAGATGCTCGGTACGCTGTCGCGTGGAAATTCCACGTCGATAACGGCGCCGATGATTTGAACGATACGTCCGCTACTCATAGCTGGATCCTCTGAATATTTGAACCGTTAAACCGCGGCAGCGCCGCCGACGATTTCCGAGATCTCTTGGGTGATCGCAGCCTGACGCGCCTTGTTGTAGATCAGCTGCAAATCGCTGATCAAATCACCGGCGTTGTCGGTAGCGTTCTTCATCGCGATCATCCGCGCAGCCTGTTCAGCCGCGTTGTTCTCGACCACCGCCTGGTAGACCTGCGACTCGACGTAACGGACCATCAAGCCGTCAAGCAGCTCTTTGGCGTCCGGTTCGTAGAGATAGTCCCAGTGGTGCTTGAGATCCTGATCCGGGGTTGCCACCAGTGGAATCAACTGCTCCACGGTAGGCTGTTGCGTCATGGTGTTGATGAACTTGTTGGACACCACGGACAGGCGGTCGATACGGCCGTCCAGGTAGGCATCCAGCATCACCTTGACGCTGCCGATCAGATCATTGATCGACGGCTCTTCACCCAGGTGGCTGATAGCTGCAACGACGTTACCGCCGAAGTTGCGGAAAAAGGCCGCACCCTTGCTACCGACTACACACAGATCAATCTCGACGCCGTTTTCGCGGTTTACCGCCATGTCCTTGACCAGGGCCTTGAACAGGTTGGTGTTCAAGCCGCCGCACAGACCACGGTCACTGCTCACGACGACATAACCGACGCGCTTGATTTCGCGGTCGATCATGAACGGGTGGCGGTATTCCGGGTTGGCGTTGGCCAGATGCCCAATTACCTGGCGGATACGCTCCGCATAAGGACGGCTAGCAGCCATGCGCATTTGTGCCTTGCGCATTTTGCTGACCGCCACTTTTTCCATGGCGCTGGTAATCTTTTGCGTGCTTTTGATGCTCGCAATCTTACTGCGAATCTCTTTTGCGCCTGCCATGTAACACCTATCAGGTTAGCAAGCGGGAGCCTCGCGGCTCCCGCTGCGGCTTACCAGGTTTGGGTGGCCTTGAACTTCTCGATACCGGCTTTCATGCCAGCGTCGATTTCGTCATTGAAGTCACCTTTAACGTTGATCTTGGCCATCAAATCGGCGTGATCGCGGTTGAAGAAAGCGATCAGCGCTTGTTCGAAGCTGCCGACCTTGGCGATTTCAATGTCAGTCAGGAACCCACGCTCAGCGGCATACAGCGACAGCGCCATGTCAGCGATCGACATTGGTGCGTATTGCTTCTGCTTCATCAGCTCGGTAACGCGCTGACCATGCTCAAGTTGCTTGCGGGTCGCTTCGTCCAGGTCAGAAGCGAACTGGGCGAATGCCGCCAGTTCACGGTACTGAGCCAGAGCGGTACGGATACCACCGGAGAGCTTCTTGATGATCTTGGTCTGAGCGGCACCACCCACACGGGATACCGAAACACCGGCGTTCACTGCAGGGCGGATGCCCGAGTTGAACATGGCCGATTCCAGGAAGATCTGACCGTCGGTGATGGAAATCACGTTGGTCGGAACGAACGCGGAAACGTCGCCAGCCTGGGTTTCGATGATCGGCAGTGCAGTCAGGGAACCGGTTTTGCCGGTCACTGCGCCGTTGGTGAACTTCTCTACGTATTCTTCCGAAACGCGGGATGCGCGCTCCAGCAGACGGGAGTGGAGATAGAACACGTCGCCTGGGTAAGCTTCACGGCCTGGTGGACGGCGCAGCAGCAGGGAAATCTGGCGGTAAGCCACTGCCTGCTTGGACAGATCGTCATAAACGATCAGCGCGTCTTCACCGCGGTCGCGGAAGAATTCACCCATGGTGCAACCGGAGTACGGTGCCAGGAATTGCAGCGCAGGAGATTCCGAAGCACTGGCAGCCACGATGATCGTGTTGGCCAGGGCGCCGTTTTCTTCCAGCTTGCGAACCACGTTGGCGATGGTCGATTGCTTCTGACCGATGGCTACGTAGACGCAGAAAATGCCGCTGTCTTTCTGGTTGATGATCGCGTCGATCGCCAGAGCGGTTTTACCGATCTGACGGTCACCGATGATCAGCTCACGCTGGCCACGGCCGACAGGGATCATGGCATCGACAGCCTTGTAGCCAGTCTGTACAGGCTGGTCTACCGACTTACGCCAGATCACGCCTGGAGCAACTTTCTCGACCGCGTCGGTCTCGGTGTTGCCCAGTGGACCTTTGCCGTCAACAGGGTTACCCAGAGCATCGACTACGCGGCCCAGCAATTCCTTACCAACAGGAACTTCGAGGATGCGGCCGGTGCACTTGGCGCTCATGCCTTCAGCCAGCGACTGGTAGGAGCCCAATACCACGGCACCTACGGAGTCCTGCTCCAGGTTGAGGGCCATACCGTAGACGCCGCCCGGAAACTCGATCATCTCGCCGTACATGACGTCGGCCAGACCGTGAATCCGCACGATGCCGTCAGATACGCTGACGACAGTGCCTTCGTTACGGGCTTGGGAGGTCACATCGAGCTTGTCGATGCGGCCCTTGATAATTTCACTTATTTCGGAAGGATTGAGTTGCTGCATTGCTCTGCTGCCCCTTCAAACTCAAGATTTCAATGCTTCGGCAAGTTTCGCGATTTTGCCGCGAATCGAGCCATCGATAACCAGGTCGCCGGCGCGGATCACGACACCACCAATCAAGGCAGCGTCCTCCGCAACTTGCAGGCGCACTTCCCGGTTGAGTCGTGCACTGAGAACCTTGGCGAGTTTGTCTTGCTGTTCTTGGTTCAATGCAAATGCACTGGTTACTTCAACGTCTACCGATTTCTCTTGTTCGGCCTTGTACAGGTCGAACAGAGCGGCGATCTCCGGCAGAAGCAGGAGACGGTCGTTTTCGGCAACGACGTTGATGAAATTGCGTGCCTTTTCATCAAACTTGTCGCCGCACACGTCAATGAACGTGGCGGCCTTTTCTGCGCTCGTCAGTCGCGGGGCCTTGAGCACGCGCTGCAGGGTGTCGTCTTGCGACACCGCTGCTGCCAGGCCGAGCATGGCTGACCAATTGGCCAGTTGCTGGTGGGCCTGAGCGTGCTCGAAGGCCGCCTTAGCGTAAGGTCGGGCCAACGTGGTCAGTTCTGCCATGATCGCCCTCGCTTAGATTTCAGCAGCCAGTTGGTTAACCAGCTCTGCGTGCGCGTTTTGATCGATTGTGGCACCCAGGATCTTCTCGGCGCCGCCGACAGCCAGCAAGCCCACTTGGGCACGCAGCTTGTCTTTGACGCTGTTCAGTTCCTGTTCGATCTCGGCTTGAGCCTGAACCTTCACACGGTCAGCGTCGATACGGGCTTTTTCAACAGCCTCTTCGACGATCTGGTTACCGCGTTTCTTGGCTTGCTCGATGATTTCAGCTGCCTGAGCTTTCGCTTCGCGCAGTTGCTGACCCGCTTTCTCTTGGGCCAACTCCAGGTCGCGAGCTGCACGGCTGGCAGCGTCCAGACCATCAGCGATCTTCTTTTGACGTTCGTGCAGAGCAGCGATGACCGGAGGCCATACATACTTCATGCAGAACAGTACAAAAATCAGGAACGCAACGGACTGGCCAATCAGGGTCGCATTAATGTTCACGCCAACACCTCGCAGTTACGTTGTCCATCACACCAAATTACCCGGAAGATCCGAGTAATCAGCCAGCGATCTGACCAACGAACGGGTTCGCAAAGGTGAAGAACAGAGCGATACCAACACCGATCATGGTTACGGCGTCGAGCAGACCGGCAACGATGAACATTTTCACTTGCAGCATTGGAACCATTTCTGGCTGACGCGCTGCGCCTTCCAGGAACTTGCCGCCCAGCAGGCCGAAACCAATTGCGGTACCCAGTGCGCCCAGGCCGATCAACAGTGCAACAGCGATAGCGGTTAGACCAACTACAGTTTCCATCTTTCCTCCCGACTTTTACGTCGTATGGTTTAGGTTTTTTAGATTAAAGCGGTAAAACAAATCGTTTCAGCTGCCCCGCAAGGAGCTCCCTCCCGTTTGACCGGGAGGAACATCAGACTAGTCGAGACTGGTCTTAATGGTTTTCTTCGTGCGCCATCGACAGGTAGACGATGGTCAGCATCATGAAGATGAACGCCTGCAGGGTGATGATCAGGATGTGGAATACAGCCCACGCCCACTGCAGAACAACGCCCAGGCCGCTGAGCCAGAGCAGGCCGCTGCCGAACATCACAGCGATCAGAATGAACACCAGCTCGCCGGCATACATGTTGCCGAACAGACGCAGAGCCAGAGAGATCGGCTTGGCGATCAGGGTGACGAATTCCAGCAGGAAGTTCACCGGGATCAGCAGGGCCTGAACGAAGATGTTCTTGCTGCCGAACGGGTGCAGGGTCAGTTCGCCGATGAAGCCGCCGATGCCCTTGACCTTGATGCTGTAGAAAATGATCAGTGCGAACACCGAGAACGCCATGCCCAGAGTCGCGTTCGGGTCGGTAGTCGACACGGCGCGGAACGGGATGTGGGCATCGCCGGAGATCAGGATGGCCAGCTGAGGAATCCAGTCGACCGGTACCAGGTCGACGGCGTTCATCAGGAACACCCAGACGAAGATGGTCAGCGCCAGCGGTGCAATCACCGGGCTACGGCCATGGAAGCTGTCTTTCACGCTGCCATCGACGAATTCGACCAATACTTCAACGAAGTTCTGCAAGGCACCCGGCTGACCCGACGTCGCTTTCTTCGCCGCCATGCGGAAAAGAAGAACGAAGATCAGACCCAGCGCGACCGACCAGCCGAGGGTATCGACGTGGAAAGCCCAGAAGCCCATTTCCTTGGCCTCTGCTGCGGTGTGGGCAAAGCCCCAGCCGCCGTTGGGTAGCTGACCGAAAGTCAGGTTCTGCAAGTGGTGCTGGATATAGCCCGAAGCGGTTGTCTCTGCCATGGTTGCCTCAAACGCCCTAAGGTCTCGAAAGTCTTGTTCTCATCAGCAGGGGAGCGAACCAGCTGACCGACTGCGTCAGCACGAACACGCCGAATACTGCGATCGGCGCCAGTGGCTTCACACCTGCGAACACCAGTGCAAACAGCACTGCCGTCAAAATAAGTTTGCCTGCCTCGCCGGCATAAAAAGACCGGACGATGGACTGGGCTGCTCGGGCGCCGGAAAACCGAAATGCCTTGTGAGCGAAATAAACATTGGGCAGCAAGGCTATCAGGCCTCCGCAAAGTCCCGAGTATCCGGCAACGACTCCATGCCATTGCCAGAGCGCCAAAGCGGCAATGAGCAGAATGACAAATTGAGCCATCAACACCGGAAAAACCGCCAGGCGATGGAAAGGCAAGCGGTTTGGCGTGCGGGTTTCCATCACAGTTGCTCTCCAATGGTCGGCTGCCGAAATTCAATAACTTGGCATAATTTGTGCCGACAAAATGCGCGCAGAGTATAGGGGCGGTTCTGCCCCTATTCAACTGTCAGGTAGTGATTTCCGACTGCGCGCTACATGAGGAAATGTTTCAGCGGATGTGTGCGAGCACACCTTGAAGCTCGTCGAGCGAGTTATAACCAATCACCAATTGGCCTTTGCCCTTCTTGCCATGGCGAATCTGCACCGCAGAGCCTAGGCGCTCGGCCAAACGCTGCTCGAGGCGAGCGATGTCCGGGTCGGGTTTGGCAGCTTCCACAGGCTCCGGTTTGCCACTCAACCACTGGCGAACCAGTGCCTCGGTTTGGCGCACAGTCAGCCCTCGTGCGACAACATGTCGCGCCCCTTCGACCTGCTGATTGTCCGGCAGACCGAGCAAGGCACGCGCGTGACCCATTTCCAGGTCACCGTGCGACAGCATCGTCTTGATCACTTCAGGCAGTGCAATAAGTCGCAACAGGTTAGCCACAGTCACCCGCGACTTACCCACAGCCTCGGCGACCTGCTGCTGAGTCAGCTGGAATTCCTGCTGCAAGCGCTGCAAGGCGACGGCTTCTTCGATCGGATTGAGGTCTTCACGCTGGATGTTCTCGATCAGCGCAATCGCAATGGCGGTTTCATCCGGCACATCGCGAACCATCGCCGGGATGGTTTCCTGCCCGGCCTGCTGACTGGCGCGCCAGCGGCGTTCACCGGCAATGATCTCAAACCGACCGCCGCCAATCGGGCGTACCACGATCGGCTGCATCACGCCCTGAGCCTTGATCGACTGCGCCAGCTCTTCCAGGGCCTGCGGGTCCATGTCACGGCGCGGCTGATATTTGCCGCGCTGCAGCAGGTCCAGCGGCAGGTGTTGCAGTTCGCGGGTGTCGGCCTGCGCGGCTTGTTCTTCCAGCGCGCTGACCGTCGGACCACTCAGCAGTGCATCCAGTCCACGTCCGAGACCTCGTTTCTTGACGGCCATGGGGATTCCTTAAGTTGGCTGAGCAGCAGCAATGCGTGAATTTTTGCGCTGACGACGAACCATCTCGCCCGCCAGAGCCAGATAGGCCAGAGCGCCACGCGATTGCTTGTCGTAAGCCAGCGCCGGCATGCCGTAGCTCGGTGCTTCGGCCAAGCGAATGTTGCGCGGGATCACCGTGTCGTACAGCTGATCGCCGAAGTGTTCCTTGAGCTGCGCCGAAACATCGTTCATCAGGCTCAGGCGCGGGTCGTACATGGTCCGCAGCAGGCCTTCGACTTTCAGGTTCGGATTGAGCAGTTCAGCGATGCGCTTGATGTTATCCACAAGGTCGCTCAAACCTTCCAGCGCAAAGTATTCGCACTGCATGGGGATAATCACCCCGTCAGCGGCGACCAGTGCGTTGAGCGTGAGCATCGACAGCGACGGTGGGCAGTCGATCAGAATGTAGTCGTAGTTGTCACGGATCGGCGCCAGCGCACTGCGCAGACGGCTTTCCTTCATCTGCATTTCCAGCAGCACCACTTCGGCCGCGGTCAGATCGCGGTTGGCCGGCAGCAGTTGATAACCGCCGTGCTCGGAGAAGTGCATCGCCTGGCCGAGGTCGCATTCACCGATCAGCAGATCGTAGACCGAGTTTTCCAGACCATGTTTATCCACACCGCTACCCATGGTGGCGTTGCCCTGTGGATCGAGATCGATCAACAGCACCCGGCGCTTGGTCGCGACCAGGGATGCTGCGAGGTTGATGCAGGTGGTGGTCTTGCCCACACCACCCTTCTGGTTCGCTATCGCGAATACCTTAGCCATTCTTGCTTGTGTTCCCAATCATGCCGTGCGGCGCAGTATCAGCAGATGGCGTTGGCCTTGGCAACCGGGGACGGCCAGGGCGTGTTCGCTATCGAGTTTGAAATCTGCCGGCAATGCTACCAGCTCATCGGCCGGATGAACGCCCTTCATTGCCAGCCAGCGTGTATCGGCATCGCCCAAGTGGCGAGTCCAGTTGGTGAAGTTTTCCATGCTGCTGAATGCCCGGGAAATGATCCCGTTGAATGGCTGCGCAGGCTGGAAGGCTTCTACGCGACTGTGGATAACTTGCAGGTTATCCAGCTTCAGCTCCAGTTTGACCTGAGTCAGGAAGCGGGTTTTCTTGCCGTTGCTGTCCAGACAGGTCACTTGCGAGTCCGGATAAAGGATTGCCAGCGGAATACCAGGCATGCCACCGCCACTGCCGACATCGAGCCAGCGACCGTTTTCGATGAACGACATCACGCTGAGACTGTCGAGCAAGTGCCGCGAAACCATTTCGTCTGGATCGCGCACGGCGGTCAGGTTGTAGGCCTGGTTCCATTTGATCAACAGGGCCAGATAACCCAGCAGCAATGCGTGCTGGGTTTCTGTGAGATTGACACCGAGCTCGCGGGCTCCTGTGGATAACTCTTCGGCATGTTGCGAAGTGACCTTGGCACTCAAGCGCTTTGCTCCAACTGACGGCCCGCGCCGCGTTTTTTCAAATGAATCATCAACAGCGAAATCGCTGCCGGGGTCACGCCCGGGATCCGCGAAGCCTGGCCCAGAGTCTCGGGACGTGTGGCGCCGAGCTTGCTCTGGATCTCCTTGGACAGACCCGAGATGTTGGTGTAATCGATATCCACAGGCAATTTCGTGTCTTCGCTGGCGCGCAGACGGGCGATTTCGTCCTGTTGGCGGTCGATGTAACCGGCGTACTTGGTCTTGATCTCGACCTGCTCGGCGACCTGTGGATCTTCCGCGCCCTGCCCGGTCACTTCGACCAGACCGGCGTAATCGATTTCCGGACGGCTCAACAGGTTGAGCAGGTTGTACTCGTGAGTCAGCGGCGTGCCAAATTTCTCGGCAATCGCATCGCCCTGCGGGGTGTTCGGCCGCACCCAGGTGCTTTTCAGGCGCTGTTCTTCAAGCTCGATGCTTTCGCGTTTCTTGCAGAAGGCCGCCCAGCGCGCGTCATCGACCAGACCGAGCTCGCGACCTTTTTCGGTAAGACGCAGGTCGGCGTTGTCTTCGCGCAGAATCAGGCGGTACTCGGCTCGGGACGTGAACATGCGGTACGGCTCTTGGGTACCGAGGGTGATCAGGTCGTCGACCAGAACGCCGATGTACGCTTCATCGCGGCGCGGACACCAGGCTTCTTTGCCCTTCGCGCGCAGTGCAGCGTTGGCCCCGGCGAGCAGACCTTGAGCGCCAGCTTCTTCGTAACCGGTGGTGCCGTTGATCTGCCCGGCGAAAAACAGACCGCCGATGACTTTGGTTTCCAGGCTGTACTTCAGGTCGCGCGGATCGAAGTAGTCGTACTCGATCGCATAACCCGGACGCACGATGTGTGCGTTTTCCATGCCGCGGATCGATTGCACGATCTGCAATTGCACGTCGAACGGCAGGCTTGTGGATATCCCGTTCGGATACAGCTCATGGGTGGTCAGACCTTCCGGTTCGATGAACACCTGATGGCTTTCCTTGTCGGCAAAGCGATGAATCTTGTCTTCGATCGACGGGCAATAACGCGGGCCGACGCCTTCGATCTCCCCGGCAGCGGAATACATCGGCGAACGATCGAGGTTCGCCGCGATGATTTCGTGGGTACGCGCATTGGTATGGGTGATCCAGCAACTGACCTGACGGGGATGCTGTTCCTTGTTGCCCATGAACGACATCACCGGAATCGGCGTATCGCCCGGCTGCTCGGTCATCACAGAGAAATCCACAGACTTGCCATCGATACGCGGCGGCGTGCCGGTTTTCAGACGCCCGACACGCAAGGGCAACTCACGCAAACGGTGGGCCAGAGCAATCGACGGTGGATCACCGGCCCGACCGCCGGAGAAATTCTGCAAACCGATGTGGATAAGTCCGCCGAGGAAGGTACCGGTGGTCAACACCACGGAATCGGCGAAGAAACGCAGCCCCATCTGTGTAACCACACCACGGACTTGCTCCTGCTCGACGATCAGGTCGTCAGCAGCCTGTTGAAATATCCACAGGTTCGGCTGGTTTTCCAGAATTTCGCGTACAGCTGCCTTGTAGAGAATCCGGTCGGCTTGCGCACGGGTCGCCCGTACGGCCGGACCCTTGCGGCTGTTCAACACGCGAAACTGGATGCCGCCCTTATCGGTAGCCATGGCCATCGCGCCGCCTAGGGCATCGATTTCCTTGACCAGATGGCTTTTGCCGATGCCACCGATGGCCGGGTTGCAACTCATGGCGCCGAGGGTTTCCACGTTATGCGTCAGCAACAGGGTTTTTGCCCCCATGCGAGCTGACGCCAGTGCTGCCTCGGTACCGGCATGACCGCCGCCGATGACGATCACTTCAAAACGGGAAGGGAAATCCACCACGCACCTCGTGCCTGCTTAAGTAGGTCATTCAGGAAATAGTTGAGCTCAGGTTTCTGGACCTGGTCGGCAAGTATAGGGACTTCGCCCTTTCTAAAGAACCCTTTGCACAAAATTTAACCAGCTGTGGAGAACTCAAGGTTAAAAGAATAAAAAAGAGAGAAATTTATAAAACCTTTGTTTTTATGTTTATTCTTACTGAACCACCTTTCTGTGGATACATCGCTACAGGCCTTGTTTTTCAACATGTACAGAGATCCAAAACTCTGTGCTCATGTGGCAATGAGGCCATTGGATAACCGGTTTAAGCCTGTGGATGAAAGGGGTGGTTATCCACAGCGTGGGTTATCTCCAGTTTTGAGGCCCTGTTATCAACTGCCCTCAGTGGCAGTTATTCACAGGGCTTAGTCCACAAAAATTTGATGGACGAAGAGGTACCAGGCAGCCGAAAACCGCTCAGGGAGAAAAAATCAGCCCGGCACTCTTGGAGGATTTTAGAAAAGAGGGAAGCAGACAGGTCGCGAATGGACCTGTCTGTGAATAGCAGGAGGGTTATTTGCCGATGCAGAAGCTGGAGAAAATCCTTCCGAGCAAATCATCAGAGCTGAACGCCCCGGTAATTTCACCCAGGGAATGCTGAGCCTGGCGCAGATCTTCGGCGAGCAATTCGCCTGCCCCGGCCAGGGTCAGTTGCGCGCGGCCATGTTCCAGTGCCGCGCTGGCGTGACGCAGTGCTTCCAGATGCCGGCGACGTGCGCTGAAGCTGCTTTCCGAAGTCTGCTCGTAACCCATGCACGCCTTGAGGTGGTCCCGCAGCAGATCGAGGCCTTCGGCGGACTTGGCGCTGAGACTGATGGTCACGTGGCCGTCGTCACTGGTCTCCAGAGAAACCGCATCACCGGTCAGATCGGCTTTGTTGCGGATAAGGGTGACCTTCGCCGGGTCCGGTCGAGACTCGAGAAATTCTGGCCATAAGGCAAAAGGATCCAGTGCCTCTGGTGCGGTCGCATCGACCACCAGTAAAACCCGATCCGCTTCACCAATGGCTTTCAAGGCCCGTTCAACACCGATTTTTTCCACACGATCATCGGTGTCACGCAGGCCTGCGGTATCGACAACGTGCAACGGCATACCGTCGATGTGGATATGTTCGCGCAGGATATCCCGCGTGGTGCCGGCAATCTCGGTAACGATGGCAGCCTCGCGACCGGCCAAGGCATTCAACAGGCTGGATTTACCGGCATTCGGCCGGCCTGCGATGACGACGGTCATGCCATCACGCAATAACGCGCCCTGCCCCGCTTCGCGCAATACTGTGGATAACTCATCGCGTACTTTGTCGAGCATGCTCAGCACATGGCCGTCGGCGAGAAAGTCGATTTCCTCTTCCGGGAAGTCGATGGCGGCTTCGACGTAGATACGCAAGCCGATCAGTTGCTCGGTCAGGTTATGCACACGCTGGGAAAACGCACCCTGCAATGAACGCAGCGCATTGCGCGCAGCCTGGGCAGAACTGGCTTCGATCAAATCGGCGATTGCCTCGGCCTGGGCCAGATCAAGTTTGTCATTGAGGAAGGCGCGCTCGCTGAATTCCCCAGGACGGGCCAGACGACAACCCAGTTCCAGGCAGCGCTTGAGCAACATGTCCAGCACGATCGGGCCGCCGTGGCCTTGGAGTTCCAGCACGTCTTCGCCGGTGAACGAGTTCGGCCCCGGGAAATACAAAGCCAGACCTTCATCCAGCACTTGCCGGTCGTCACTGAAAAACGGCCCGTAATGGGCGTAACGCGGTTTCAGCTCGCGGCCGCTGATGGCTTTTGCCGCCATGCTGGCCAACGGCCCGGAAATACGGACGATGCCCACACCGCCGCGCCCTTGAGCGGTGGCGACAGCGGCGATGGTTTCACGGGGTGTGCTCATAAAGCGGCATCCAGACAAAAGTGGCAGATAGCAAAACGCCCCACTAGGGGGCGTTTTGAGTGGTGTTATCCACAGTGCAAGTTACGCCTCGGCTTTTTTCGTCGCCGCTTCGATCTTACGCGTGATGTACCACTGTTGTGCAATCGACAGGCAGTTGTTCACAACCCAGTACAGCACCAGACCCGCCGGGAACCACAGGAAGAAGAAGGTGAAGATGATTGGCATCATTTTCATGACCTTCGCCTGCATCGGATCCGGAGGCGTCGGGTTCAGCTGCTGCTGGATGAACATGGTTGCGCCCATGATGATCGGCAGAATGAAGAACGGATCCTTGATCGACAGGTCAGTGATCCACAGCATGAACGGCGCCTGACGCATTTCCACGCTTTCCAGCAGAACCCAGTACAGCGACAGGAAGACCGGCATCTGCACGAGGATTGGCAAGCAGCCGCCCAGTGGATTGATCTTCTCTTTCTTGTACAGCTCCATCATGGCTTGCGACATTTTCTGCCGGTCATCGCCATGTTGCTCTTTCAGCGCAGCCAGTTTCGGAGCCACGGCACGCATGCGCGCCATCGATTTGTAGCTGGCGGCCGACAGCGGGAAGAAAATCCCTTTGATCAGCATGGTCAGGAAGATGATCGACCAGCCCCAGTTACCGACAATGGCGTGGATGTGTTGCAGCAGCCAGAAGATTGGCTGGGCAATGAACCACAGAATGCCGTAGTCGACGGTCAGTTCCAGACCTGGGGACAACTCTTTCAGCACAGCCTGGCTTTTCGGACCGGCGTACAGCACAGCGCTGGTTTCAACTTTCGCACCTGGAGCAGCGGTTAGAGTAGGACCGGTGTAACCGATGATGTAGTTGCCTTTGCTGTCTTTACGGGTCTGGACGATATTGTTTTCGCCCTTGGCCGGAATCCACGCGGTCACGAAGTAGTGCTGCAGCCAGGCTACCCAACCACCGGTGACGGTTTCCTTGAGCTGCGCCTTGTCCATGTCCTTCATCGACACTTTCTTGTACGGCTCGGAACTTGTCCACAGGGCAGCGCCCAGGTAAGTCGCGGTGCCAGTAGCAGTGGTCGACGAAGGATCAGCGCTGGCATCGCGCTTCAACTGGGCAAACATTGCGCCGTTCCAGGGCTGAGTGCTCTGGTTATCCACAATGTAGGAGACAGCGACGTCGTACAGGCCACGTTTCAGGGTGAAACGCTTGATGTAGTTGACGCCGTCCTTGCTGAGTTTCAGGTCAACAACGAGTTGATCCTGACCGTCAGCCAGTTGGTAAACCTTCTTCTCCGAGGAATAAACCGGACGACCGGCCGGGTTTGCATCCGGGCCGTTGGTACCGATCAGACCGCTTTGCGCCAGATATACACGTTCGCCGCCGTTATCGAACAGCTGGAACGGAACGTCAGGACGATCCTGACGACGTGGATACAAAGGCAGAGTCAGTTGCGCAACGTCGCCACCCTGCGGATCGATCGCCAGATCGAGCACATCGGTCTTGACCTGAATCAGATCCTTGCTGGCGGCGACCGGCGTTTCGGCAGGTGCGCTGGTATCGCTGGCGGCGCGCGGAATATCGTCACTGGCGGCATTTGTGCCAGTGGCGGTGTCCGGCAAACCGGATGTAGTCGTACTGGAAGCAACATTCTGAGTCGGCAGGGCAGCCTGGCCATAATCCTGGTTCCATTTAAGAACCATGACGTAGGACACGATTGCCAGGGCGACGATCAGGATCGTGCGTTTGATATCCATGATTACTCGGCCATCGAAGAAGAACGGGAGGTAGGGACAGGTGGAACCGGGTCATAACCACCGGGATTCCACGGATGACAGCGACCTAAACGACGAAAGGTCAGCCAGCCACCGCGCAGAAGGCCATGATTTTCAATGGCTTCATACGCGTAGCAGGAACAACTGGGGTAGAAGCGACAGTGGCTGGCCATTAAAGGACTAATGGCATAGCGATAAAACTGGATCGGAACGAGGGCCAGTTTACGCATCGGTACTGTCTACCCCTACAGTTTCGGTTTTGACTGCCGGAACGGGCTTGTTGCGTGCCAGACGCTTCCAGAGTTTGCCGAAATGCTGAATCAATTCGGGGTTTTCTACATCACCCAAACCTTTGCGCGCGACGATAACGATGTCCCAGCCGACCAGTGAATCCTGGTGCAGACGGAACGATTCGCGCATCAGACGTTTGAGGCGATTGCGCTCAACGGAGAGCTTTACGCTCTTTTTCCCGATAACCAGCCCGAGACGGGGGTGATCAAGATCGTTGTTGCGTGCAAGGAGCAGGAGATTTTTCCCCGGAACCTTGCCGGTAGGGGAGTCAAAGACTGCCTTGAAATGCCGGGGGGTAAGCAGACGCTTTTCCCGACTGAAGTCCTGACTCACCTCCAGTACCGGATTATCAAACTGCCAGACGCGCACGACCTTTGGCGCGACGACGCGACAGGACTGCGCGGCCGTTCTTGGTAGCCATGCGAGCACGGAAACCGTGGGTACGAGCGCGTTTGATAGTGCTTGGTTGGAAAGTACGTTTCATGTCGTGTTACCTGGTTCGTCCACAACGGGCCGGAATGGCCCCCGTTTTAAGAGACCGGGGATTCTAGAGAAAGCAAGCCTTCAGGTCAATTTCCAACCAGCGTTTCCTTATAAATAGATCCGGGCAGGTTTTTAGCTTGAACGCCTGTCAGCCAGATATAGAAATAAAGAAGGGAATTATTTAAAGCTTTTCTGTAAAGCTTGTAAAAGCTAGACACGCCATCTTCTGTGGATAACTGCCATGAAGCCTTATTCCACGGGATGTACAGAGAATGACAACTACAGTGGAAAACCGTGTTCAGCCTGTGCTGCGCTATCGGATAAGCTGTGCGTGAAATGGCTGGTTATCCACAGGATGGTTATCCACCGGGTTTAGCCCCCAGTTGTCCAGTGCTCTCAGAGGCGGTTATCCACAGGTCTTATTCACACGCCGTTGGTCGCCTTTTAATGCGTTAACGCACTGATTAATGATGGTGATGGACCTACCTGCATGTGGATAAGTGAACCGCTCGCCGCTACAATGGCCGCTTGTTTTTGCCTCACCGGCTTTCAACTTAGGGGATATCCGTGTCAGTGGAACTTTGGCAGCAGTGCGTGGAGCTTTTGCGCGAAGAGCTGCCTGCCCAACAATTCAACACCTGGATCCGTCCACTACAGGTCGAAGCCGAAGGCGACGAGTTGCGCGTCTACGCACCGAATCGTTTCGTGTTGGACTGGGTCAACGAAAAGTACCTGGGCCGCGTCCTTGAACTGCTGGATGAGCACGGCAATGGCTCGACGCCGGCGCTGTCCTTGTTAATAGGCAGCAAACGCAGCTCGGCACCTCGTGCCGCACCCAATGCGCCACTGGCGGCCGCGCAGGTTGCTCAGGCGCGGGCCAATAATGTGCCAGCGAGCAATCCGGCACCGACGCCAGCCCCTGCTCCGGCCAAGCGTTCCACACAGAAAGCCGCTGAAGTCAGTGAAGAGCCTTCCCGCGACAGCTTCGACCCGATGGCGGGCGCTGCTTCGCAGCAGGCCCCGGTTCGCGCCGAGCAGCGCACCGTGCAGGTAGAAGGTGCGCTCAAGCACACCAGTTACCTGAATCGCACGTTCACCTTCGAAAACTTCGTTGAAGGTAAATCCAACCAGCTCGCCCGTGCGGCGGCCTGGCAAGTGGCGGACAATCCCAAGCACGGTTACAACCCGCTCTTCCTCTATGGCGGCGTCGGCCTGGGTAAAACCCACTTGATGCACGCGGTGGGCAACCATCTATTAAAGAAGAATCCGAATGCCAAGGTCGTGTACCTGCATTCCGAGCGCTTTGTGGCCGACATGGTCAAGGCGTTGCAACTGAACGCGATCAACGAATTCAAGCGTTTCTACCGTTCGGTGGACGCCTTGCTGATCGACGATATTCAGTTCTTCGCCCGCAAGGAGCGTTCCCAGGAAGAGTTTTTCCACACCTTCAACGCGCTGCTTGAAGGTGGTCAGCAGGTCATTCTCACCAGTGACCGCTACCCGAAAGAAATCGAAGGCCTTGAAGAACGCCTCAAATCCCGCTTCGGTTGGGGCCTGACGGTTGCCGTCGAGCCGCCGGAACTGGAAACCCGCGTGGCGATCCTGATGAAGAAGGCCGATCAGGCCAAAGTCGAGTTGCCTCACGATGCCGCGTTCTTCATAGCCCAGCGCATCCGCTCCAACGTCCGTGAGCTGGAAGGTGCGCTGAAACGGGTTATCGCCCACTCGCACTTCATGGGCCGCGACATCACCATCGAGCTGATCCGCGAATCCCTGAAAGACTTGCTGGCGTTGCAGGACAAACTGGTCTCTGTGGATAACATTCAGCGCACCGTCGCCGAGTATTACAAGATCAAGATTTCCGACCTGCTGTCCAAGCGCCGTTCGCGCTCGGTGGCTCGTCCGCGTCAGGTCGCCATGGCGTTGTCCAAGGAACTGACCAACCACAGCCTGCCGGAAATCGGCGATGTGTTTGGCGGCCGCGACCACACCACCGTGTTGCACGCCTGCCGCAAGATCAACGAACTTAAGGAATCCGACGCGGACATCCGCGAGGACTACAAGAACCTGCTGCGTACACTGACCACTTGATGAACACCAGCGCAGCTTATTAAGGCAAGGGACTAGACCATGCATTTCACCATTCAACGCGAAGCCCTGTTGAAACCCCTGCAACTGGTCGCAGGCGTCGTCGAGCGCCGACAGACCTTGCCGGTACTGTCCAACGTGCTGTTGGTCGTCGAAGGCCAGCAACTGTCGCTGACCGGTACCGACCTGGAAGTCGAGCTGGTCGGTCGTGTGGAACTCGAAGAGCCGGCCGAAACTGGCTCTATCACCGTGCCGGCGCGCAAGCTGATGGACATCTGCAAAAGCCTGCCCAACGACGCGCTGATCGATATCAAGGTCGACGAGCAGAAACTGGTGGTGAAGGCCGGCCGCAGCCGCTTCACCCTGTCGACCCTGCCGGCCAACGATTTCCCGACTGTTGAAGAAGGCCCGGGCTCACTGACGTGCAGCCTGGAGCAGAGCAAACTGCGTCGTCTGATCGAACGCACCAGCTTCGCCATGGCCCAGCAGGACGTGCGTTATTACCTCAACGGCATGTTGCTGGAAGTTTCCGCTGGTGTGATCCGCGCCGTGGCCACCGACGGTCACCGTTTGGCGATGTGCTCGATGCAGGCCGATATCGGTCAGCCGGATCGTCATCAGGTGATCGTACCGCGCAAAGGTATCCTCGAACTGGCGCGTCTGCTCACCGAGCCGGACGGCAATGTCAGCATCGTCCTCGGTCAGCATCACATCCGCGCCACCACGGGCGAGTTCACTTTCACCTCGAAACTGGTCGACGGTAAATTCCCGGATTACGAGCGCGTCCTGCCGAAAGGTGGCGACAAACTGGTACTCGGCGATCGTCAGGCATTGCGTGAAGCCTTCAGCCGTACGGCGATTCTGTCCAACGAGAAGTACCGCGGTATCCGTCTTCAGCTGGCCAGCGGTCAGTTGAAGATCCAGGCCAACAACCCGGAGCAGGAAGAGGCGGAAGAGGAAGTGGGTGTTGAATACAACGGCGGCTCGCTGGAGATCGGCTTCAACGTCAGCTACCTGCTCGACGTGCTGGGCGTGATGACCACTGAGCAGGTTCGCCTGATCCTGTCCGACTCCAACAGCAGTGCGCTGGTGCAAGAGTCCGACAATGACGACTCGGCTTACGTTGTCATGCCGATGCGTCTGTAATCAGCTGATCCTGAATGTCGTTAAGTCGTGTTTCGGTCACCGCGGTGCGCAATCTGCACCCGGTGACCTTCTCCCCCTCCCCCCGCATCAACATTCTTTACGGCGCCAACGGCAGCGGCAAAACCAGTGTTCTGGAAGCCATTCATCTGCTGGGGCTTGCCCGTTCGTTTCGCAGCACGCGGCTGTTGCCCGTCATTCAGTACGAACAGCTCGCCTGTACTGTATTTGGTCAGGTTGAGCTGGCTGAAGGCGGGCACAGTGCGCTGGGGATTTCTCGCGACCGTCAGGGCGAGTTCCAGATTCGCATCGATGGCCAGAACGCCCGTAGCGCTGCGCAGCTGGCGGAGATCCTGCCGTTGCAGTTGATCAACCCGGACAGCTTCCGTCTGCTGGAAGGAGCGCCAAAGATTCGCCGGCAGTTTCTCGACTGGGGTGTGTTCCACGTTGAACCGCGTTTCATGGCCACTTGGCAGCGTTTGCAGAAGGCGCTGCGCCAGAGAAACTCCTGGCTGCGGCATGGTACACTTGACGCCGTTTCGCAAGCGGTTTGGGACAGGGAACTGTGCCAGGCCAGCGCTGAAATCGATGAATACCGCCGCGCTTACATCACAGCCTTGAAACCGGTCTTCGAACAGACCTTGAGCGAACTGGTTGAGCTCGAGGGTTTGACGCTCAGCTATTACCGAGGCTGGGACAAGGACCGCGAATTGAGCGCCGTACTCGCCGGTTCCGTGCAACGGGACCAGCAGATGGGGCACACCCAGGCCGGACCGCAACGAGCTGATTTGCGTCTCAGATTGGGCGCACACAATGCCGCGGACATCCTGTCCCGGGGTCAGCAGAAGCTTGTGGTCTGTGCACTACGGATTGCCCAAGGGCACCTGGTCAGCCAGGCCCGCCGCGGACAGTGTATTTATCTGGTGGATGACTTGCCGTCCGAGCTGGACGAGAGCCACCGTCGCGCGCTGTGCCGCTTGCTGGAAGACTTACGCTGCCAGGTGTTCATCACCTGTGTAGATCACGAATTACTGAGGGAAGGCTGGCAGACGGAAACGCCAGTCGCTTTGTTCCACGTGGAACAGGGCCGTATCACCCAGACCCACGACCATCGGGAGTGAAGGCATTGAGCGAAGAAAATACGTACGACTCAACGAGCATTAAAGTGCTGAAAGGCCTGGATGCCGTACGCAAACGTCCCGGTATGTACATTGGTGACACCGACGATGGCAGCGGTCTGCACCACATGGTGTTCGAGGTGGTCGACAACTCGATCGACGAAGCCCTCGCCGGCCATTGCGACGACATCAGCATCATCATCCACCCGGACGAGTCCATCACCGTTAAAGACAACGGTCGTGGCATCCCGGTAGACGTGCATAAAGAGGAAGGCGTTTCCGCCGCCGAGGTCATCATGACCGTCCTCCACGCTGGCGGTAAGTTCGACGACAACTCCTACAAGGTTTCCGGCGGTCTGCACGGTGTAGGTGTTTCGGTAGTGAACGCACTGTCCGAAGAGCTGGTACTGACCGTTCGCCGCAGTGGCAAGATCTGGGAACAGACTTACGTTCACGGCGTGCCTCAGGCACCGATGGCCATCGTTGGCGACAGCGAAACCACCGGTACCCAGATCCACTTCAAGGCTTCCAGCGAAACCTTCAAGAACATTCACTTCAGCTGGGACATCCTCGCCAAGCGCATTCGTGAACTGTCCTTCCTCAACTCCGGTGTCGGCATCGTCCTCAAGGACGAGCGCAGCGGCAAGGAAGAGCTGTTCAAGTACGAAGGCGGCCTGCGTGCGTTCGTTGAATACCTGAACACCAACAAGACCGCGGTCAATCAGGTGTTCCACTTCAACATCCAGCGTGAAGACGGCATCGGCGTGGAAATCGCCCTGCAGTGGAACGACAGCTTCAACGAGAACCTGTTGTGCTTCACCAACAACATTCCGCAGCGCGACGGCGGCACCCACCTGGTGGGCTTCCGTTCGGCACTGACGCGTAACCTGAACAACTACATCGAGCAGGAAGGTCTGGCGAAGAAGCACAAAGTCGCCACCACCGGTGACGATGCCCGTGAAGGCCTCACCGCGATCATTTCGGTGAAGGTGCCGGATCCGAAGTTCAGCTCGCAGACCAAAGACAAGCTGGTGTCTTCCGAAGTGAAGACTGCGGTCGAGCAGGAGATGGGCAAATACTTCTCCGACTTCCTCTTGGAGAACCCGAACGAAGCCAAGCTGGTAGTCGGCAAGATGATCGACGCCGCCCGTGCCCGTGAAGCTGCGCGCAAGGCCCGTGAGATGACCCGCCGCAAAGGCGCGCTGGACATCGCCGGCCTGCCGGGCAAGCTCGCCGACTGCCAGGAAAAAGATCCGGCGCTGTCCGAACTGTACTTGGTGGAAGGTGACTCCGCGGGCGGTTCTGCCAAGCAGGGACGTAACCGCAAGACCCAGGCGATCCTGCCGTTGAAGGGCAAGATCCTCAACGTCGAGAAAGCGCGTTTCGACAAGATGATCTCTTCCCAGGAAGTGGGCACGCTGATCACCGCGCTGGGCTGCGGCATCGGTCGCGAAGAGTACAACATCGACAAGCTGCGCTATCACAACATCATCATCATGACCGATGCTGACGTCGACGGTTCGCACATCCGCACCCTGCTGCTGACCTTCTTCTTCCGTCAGCTGCCGGAGCTGATCGAGCGTGGCTACATCTACATCGCCCAGCCACCGCTGTACAAGGTCAAGAAAGGCAAGCAAGAGCAATACATCAAAGACGACGACGCCATGGAAGAGTACATGACGCAGTCGGCCCTGGAAGATGCAAGCCTGCACCTGAACGAAGAAGCCCCGGGCATTTCCGGTGAAGCGCTGGAACGTCTGGTCAACGACTTCCGCATGGTCATGAAGACCCTCAAGCGTCTGTCGCGCCTGTACCCACAGGAGCTGACCGAGCACTTCATCTACCTGCCGGCCGTCAGCCTCGAAACCCTTGGCGACCACGCAGCAATGCAAGAGTGGCTGGCCCAGTACGAAGTCCGCCTGCGCACCAACGAGAAGTCCGGCCTGGTCTACAAGGCCAGCCTGCGCGAAGACCGTGAACGTGGCGTCTGGCTGCCAGAGGTCGAACTGATCTCCCACGGCCTGTCGAACTACGTCACCTTTAACCGCGACTTCTTCGGCAGCAACGACTACAAAACTGTTGTCACCTTGGGCGCGCAACTGAGCACCCTGCTCGACGAAGGCGCGTACATCCAGCGTGGCGAGCGCAAGAAAGCCGTTACCGAGTTCAAGGAAGCCCTCGACTGGCTCATGGCCGAAAGCACCAAGCGCCACACCATCCAGCGCTACAAAGGTCTGGGCGAAATGAACCCTGATCAGCTGTGGGAAACCACCATGGACCCAAGCGTGCGCCGCATGCTGAAAGTCACCATCGAAGACGCCATCGGGGCAGACCAGATCTTCAACACCCTGATGGGTGATGCGGTCGAACCTCGCCGAGACTTCATCGAAAGCAACGCGTTGGCGGTTTCCAACCTGGATTTCTGATCCTGATTGCTACCCGCTCATGAAAAACCCCGGCCAATGCCGGGGTTTTTTTTGCCTCACTCATTCCCAGTGCCGACACTCTCCAACCGATACCCATACCCATAAATCGTCAGCAACTGCCAACCCCGATCCGCTGTCAGCCCGAGCTTGTTGCGCAATCGGTAGATGTGCGTATCCAGTGGCCGCGAGGAAGTCGTCTCTTCGTTCGGCCAGAAGCGCTCGTACAGATAATCCCGCGACAATGGCCGCCCCAGGTTGCTGAACAGGCAGCGCGCCAAGCGGTATTCGCGTTCGGTCATGAGGATCGGTTTGCCTTCACGGGTGACGGTCAGTTCGGCGTCGTCGAAAGTCAGATCGTGAAACGTCTGTATTTCGCCCGCCGCGCTGCGCGGTTGGCTATGCCGACGCAATACCGCAGCCACCCTCGCCTTCAACTCATTGGGGCGAAACGGCTTGCTGACATAATCGTCGGCCCCGGCATTCAAGGCTTGAACGATATCGCTCTCGCCATCGCGGCTGGTGAGCATGATTGCAGCGGGTGGCGCGTCCATGTGTTCGCGGGTCCAGCGCAGCAGTGCCAGGCCCGTGAGATCAGGAAGTTGCCAATCGAGAATCAACAGGTCGAAGGTTTCCCGGCGCAACTGGCGCAACAAGTCTTCGCCGCGCTCGAAGCTGTGCAGTGACCACGGCTGTTCGCCAGCTTCGGCCATTTGCTCCAGGGTCTGCTCGACCCGGCGCAGTTCGGCGGGTTCGTCGTCCAGAATGGCAACGCGCATCGGCGGTGTTCCTTATCGCTGGGGCTGGGATGTCGACAATAGCGACTCCCCGGCCGCGATGAAAGAAGCAGCCCGTCGTTGGTCGACGTCCGCTATGATTCTTCGGGTCTACGCCTCAGACCTGAGACCTATGAAACCATTCCCACTGCCCTGCCCTGTGCCTCATGCATAACACTCAACGCCGACGTGAAAGTCGTGAGCCGAGCCAGGTCCAGCGTCTGTTCCGCCGGCTGGTGCGCGAGTGGTTGTGGATAAGTCTAGTGCTGTTGCCGCTGACTGCCTTGTTGTCTTATCGCGCCCAGATCAATCTGCACAATCCCTCGCCAGCGCCCGGCGCGCTGTTGTCCGTGGCGATGGTCGCCGGTGTGCTGGGATTATTGCTGTGGCGGCCGCGTTGGGCGCTGTGGGTCACCTTGATCGGCATGGCCTGTGCGCTGATAGCCAGCGCCCTCCTGGCCGAAGTCCGCTACTGGTGGTCGCCAACGCCAGCAGCCCTGGGGATGTTGTTCGGTTACCTGATCTGGAACTGGCGACGCCTGAGCGTGGTGCTGACCTACTTCGGCTGGGAGCTGGCACGTCTGGACAGCGAACCGAAAGTCTTCCCTGAACGCCGCCGGACCCGCTTCACCGGTGCCGACCGTTTGCAGGGCCAGATCATGGCGCTCGAACAAGCCATGAGCCGTACCCGCGACACCCGGCGGTTCATTGCCGATGGCTTGGAGTACCTGCCGGTGGCGACGCTGATTAGTGATCCGCAGGGCAAGATCCTGCTGGGCAATCGCAAGGCGCGCGAGTTGTTCGAGGATCCGCTGGTGGGCGATGACGTACTCGAGCAACTGGCGCGGCTCGGCTATCCGGAATTATCCACAGCGCCGCGACCGCCGCTGGCCACCCTGCCGCTGCTGGAATTTCGCGATCACAAGGAGCGCAGCCTGCGCCTGGAAAGAGCGGCGCTGCTGCCGGTCGACGGCGACACGCCGATCGGTTGGCTGCTCAGCCTGACGGATTTGAGTGCCGAGCGTGCGGCCGAGGAGCAGCGCGGCGTCCTGCTGCGTTTTCTTTCTCATGACCTGCGCGCGCCCCATTCGGCGATCCTCGCCCTGCTGGATGTGCATCGTCATCAGGCCGGCGCTGATGCGCCGTTATTCGAGCAGATTGAGCGTCAGGTGCGCCGCGCACTGGATCTGACCGATGGTTTCGTCTTGTTGGCGCGCGCTGAATCCGAAACCTACCAGTTCCGCCCGACATTATTCGCGATGCTGGTATTGGACGTCCTCGATCAGGCCCTGCCCATCGCCCAGCAGAAACGCATCGAGCTGCTCAACGAAGTTGATGAGGAATGTCAGGAGCGGCTGATTCTGGCCGATCAGGGATTGCTGACTCGCGCCCTGTTCAATCTGCTGGAAAACGCGATCAAGTACAGCCCGGCAGACAGCACGGTGCAACTGACGGTCAGCTGTGATGGGCAGTGGCTGCGCTGCGAATTGTCCGATCAGGGCAAGGGCATTGCCGCCGATGAATTGCCTGACCTGTTCAGCCAGTATCGGCGTTTCTCCTCCGCCCAGGGCATCGACGGTGTGGGCCTGGGTCTGTCGATGGTCAAAGCCGTGATTGATCATCATGGCGGCACAATCGAGTGTCGCAGCGTGGTCGACGCGGGAACCACATTCCGCATCGATTTGCCGCTGATTTCTGAATGAAAAAGAGGCACAAAAAAACCGGCTATAACGACCGGTTTTTTTACATCCGAATAAAACTTATGCACGGATTTCGTTCAACTTATCGATTTAAAAATATCGATGAAAATCAATAAGTTACAAAACGATCACGGACTTTTGAAGCAAAAGCGTACACAGGTTATCCACAAAATTCAGACAGCCAGTTGATCACTCGCGGCCGGTGCCTGTGGCGCCGGTGGCAGCGAGCCCATATCGCGCTGGGTCTTCTCGTTCCACGCCTGCACACGGTCATTGAGATCAGCGATGGCGCGCGGCCCGCTGCCTTCGGCATACATCGGTTCGCCAATGACCACGGTGATCACTCCGGCCTGTTTGCCCCAGCCGATTTTTGGCCAGAATTTGCCGGCATTGTGTGCAATCGGCAGCACCGGAAGCGCCGCATTCACCGCCAATGCGCTGCCACTGCGGGAGAACTTCCCAACGGTGCCGTACGGGACTCGTGTCCCTTCCGGAAAGATCAGCACCCAGACGTTGTCCTTGAGCAGCTCGTCGCCTTTAGCCGCGACCTGTTTGAGCGCTGCCTTCGGGTTGTCGCGGTCGATGGCGATCGGGCGCAGCATGGCCATGGCCCAGCCGAAGAACGGCACGTAAAGCAATTCGCGCTTGAGTACTTGGCTCAATGGCGAGAAATAAGCGGAGAGAAAGAACGTCTCCCATGTGCTCTGGTGGTTCGATTGAATCACGCAGGGCCGGTCCGGCACGTTTTCCGCGCCTTTGATTTCGTAGCGGATGCCGAGGAAAACCTTGGTCAGCCACAGGGCGCAACGGCACCAGTACACGTTGATGAAACGATAGCGCGCCTTGAAGGACAGAAACGGCGCGATAAAAAAGCTCAGGCTGCACCACAGCAACGCTGTTGTGCCCAGCAGCAGGTAGAAAAGAAAGATTCTGAAGGCCCGCAGTATCGACATGGCGACGGTTACCGTTACGGGGCAATGCCCGACTGTTCAAGCGCACTCCCGAGCAATCCCTGGCCAGGAAATTCAGAAGTACTCTAGTTGTGGATAAGTTCTGCGGCTATCGCCGCCAGATCGTCAAAAATCAGAGTGCCAACCGGCAGGGTTTTGCCCTGAGTCTTTTCGCCTTTCCCGGTCTTCACCAAAACTGGCTGTGAATCGACGGCTTTGGCGGCCTCCAGGTCACCAAGGCTGTCGCCGACGAACCAGACGTTGGTCAACGGCACCGTGTAATGCTCGGCAATGGCTTTCAGCATTCCCGGTTTCGGTTTGCGGCAATCGCAACCTTCGTCCGGGCCATGCGGGCAATACACGATCAGACCGACTTCGCCGCCCTGCTCCGCGACCAGCTCGCGCAGGCGCGCGTGCATGGCCTCGAGGGTGGCGAGGTCGTAATAGCCGCGAGCAATGCCCGACTGGTTGGTGGCCACCGCCACCGTCCAGCCGGCCTTGCTCAACTGCGCAATCGCTTCGATCGAGCCGGGCAGCGGAATCCACTCCTCCACCGACTTGATGTAGGCATCGGAGTCGTAATTGATCACGCCGTCACGATCGAGAATCAGCAGTTTCAACAGCAATCCCTCAACCCAGCAGCGAAATGTCGGCAACACCGAGGAACAGGCCACGCAGACGCGCCAGCAGCGCGTAACGGTTGGCCCGCACATTGGCATCGTCGGCATTGACCATCACCGCGTCGAAGAACGCGTCGACCGGCTCGCGCAGTGCCGCCAGGCGTGCCAGCGATTCGTTGTACTGACGCGCCGCGGCCATTGGCTGCACCGCTTGATCCGCTTGCTGGATTGCCGAATACAGCGAGAACTCGTTGGCGTTGTCGAAATACTTGGCCTCGACCACGGTTGGCACCGAGCCTTCGACCTTGCTCAACAGGTTCGACACACGCTTGTTCACCGCCGCCAGCGCTGCCGCTTCCGGCAGTTTGCGGAAGGCCTGCACCGCCTGCACACGCTGGTCGAAGTCCAGCGCCGAACCCGGCTTCAGTGCACGTACCGACAGGTAGGTGGCGACGTCGACGCCTTCGTCTTCATAACGCGCACGCAGGCGGTCGAAGATGAATTCCAGCACGGCTTCGTTGAGACCGGCCGCCTTGACCTTGCCGCCGAACGCATTCACCGCGAAAGCCACGGCGTCGTTCAGGTCCAGATCCAGTTGTTTCTCGATCAGGATCCGCAGTACGCCCAGTGCCGCACGGCGCAGGGCATACGGGTCTTTGCTGCCGGTTGGCAGCATGCCGATACCGAAGATGCCGACCAGAGTGTCGAGCTTGTCGGCGATGGCGACAGCTGCACCGGTCAGGGTCGCCGGCAATTCAGCCCCGGCACCGCGTGGCATGTACTGCTCGTTCAGTGCCAGCGCGACATCCTGTGGCTCGCCGTCATTGAGGGCGTAGTAGTAACCGGCGACACCTTGCATCTCCGGGAACTCGCCGACCATTTCGGTGGCCAGGTCACACTTCGACAGCAGGCCCGCACGGGCAGCCCACGAGGCGTTGCCGCCGATGCGCGCGGCGATGTACGCGGCCAGTTTCGATACGCGCTCGGCCTTGTCGTAGACGCTGCCAAGTTTTTCCTGGAACACCACGTTCTGCAGGCGCAGGTTGAAGTCTTCGAGTTTCTGCTTCTTGTCCTGCTTGAAGAAGAACTCGGCGTCGGTCAGGCGTGGGCGCACCACTTTCTCGTTACCGGCGATGATCTGCTGCGGGTCTTTGCTTTCGATGTTGGCCACGGTAATGAAACGTGGCAGCAACTTGCCGTCGGCATCCAGCAGGCAGAAGTACTTCTGGTTGTCCTGCATGGTGGTGATCAGCGCTTCCTGCGGCACGTCGAGGAAGCGTTCTTCAAACGAGCACACCAGCGGCACCGGCCATTCGACCAGCGCGGTCACTTCGTCAAGCAATGCCGGCGGAACGATCGCCGTGCCTTCCTGACGGGTGGCCAGCTCTTCGGTGCGCTTGCTGATGATCTCGCGACGCTCGTTGGCATCGGCCAATACGTAAGCGGCACGCAGGTCGGCGAGGTAGCTCGACGGCGAACCGATGCGTACGGCTTGCGGATGGTGGAAACGGTGACCACGGGATTCACGGCCAGCCTTCTGTGCGAGGATCGTGCAGTCGATGACCTGATCACCGAGCAGCATCACCAGCCATTGGGTCGGACGCACGAATTCTTCCTTGCGCGCACCCCAACGCATGCGTTTCGGGATCGGCAGGTCGTTCAGCGAATCTTCGACGATGGTCGGCAGCAGGCTCGCAGTCGGCTTGCCGGCGATGTTCTGGCTGTAGCGCAGTTTCGGACCGCTCTGGTCGATTTCGCTCAGCTCGACGCCGCACTTCTTGGCGAAGCCCAGGGCGGCCTGAGTCGGATTGCCATCAGCGTCGAACGCGGCCTGACGTGGCGGGCCATCGAGGTTGATGCTGCGATCCGGCTGCTGAGTGGCCAGCGCAGTGATCAGCACGGCCAGACGACGTGGCGCGGCATACACGGTTTTGCTTTCGTAGCTCAGGCCGGCGGCTTGCAGGCCCTTGTCGATACCGGCGAGGAACGCATCAGCCAAAGTGTTCAGGGCTTTGGGTGGCAGTTCTTCGGTGCCCAGTTCAACCAGAAAATCTTGCGCACTCATTGTGCAGCCTCCAGCTTGGCCAGTACTTCGTCACGCAGGTCCGGGGTCGCCATCGGGAAGCCCAGCTTGGCGCGTGCCAGCAGGTAGGCTTGCGCAACGGAACGCGCCAGGGTGCGCACGCGCAGAATGTATTGCTGACGCGCAGTCACCGAGATCGCCCGGCGCGCATCCAGCAGGTTGAAGGTGTGCGACGCCTTCAGCACCATTTCGTAGCTCGGCAACGGCAGCGGCTGGTCGAGTTCGATCAGGCGCTTGGCTTCGCTTTCATAGAAGTCGAACAGCTCGAACAGTTTGTCGACGTTGGCGTGTTCGAAGTTGTAGGTGGACTGCTCCACTTCGTTCTGGTGGAACACATCGCCATAGGTGACTTTGCCGAACGGGCCGTCAGCCCAGACCAGGTCGTAGACCGAATCGACGCCTTGCAGGTACATCGCCAGACGCTCGAGACCGTAGGTGATCTCGCCGGTCACCGGGTAGCACTCGATGCCGCCCGCTTGCTGGAAGTAGGTGAACTGGGTGACTTCCATGCCATTGAGCCAGACTTCCCAGCCCAGACCCCAGGCGCCGAGGGTCGGCGATTCCCAGTTGTCTTCGACGAAGCGGATGTCGTGCACCAGCGGGTCGAGGCCGACATGCTTGAGCGAGCCCAGGTACAGTTCCTGGAAGTTGTCCGGGTTCGGCTTCAGGACTACCTGGAACTGGTAGTAGTGCTGCAGACGGTTCGGGTTTTCGCCGTAACGGCCGTCAGTCGGACGGCGGCTTGGCTGCACGTACGCGGCGTTCCAGGTTTCCGGGCCGATGGCGCGCAGGAAGGTCGCGGTGTGGAAAGTGCCGGCGCCTACTTCCATATCGTAGGGCTGAAGTACCACACAACCTTGCTCGGCCCAGTATTGCTGGAGCGCGAGGATCAAGTCTTGGAAGGTACGCACGGCTGGCGTAGGCTGGCTCACGAAATTCACCTGTTTCTTGGGCTGCGATTTAAAGAGCGGGAGTATACCCGATTCGTTGCTGCGCACGCCCCCTGGAGCCTTATGCCACGCTGCTTTTGGTGTACCGAAGATCCGTTGTACATGGCTTATCACGATCAGGAGTGGGGCACGCCGCTGCGCGATGCGCAGGGTTTGTTCGAGTTGCTTTTGCTCGAAGGGTTCCAGGCCGGGCTGTCGTGGATCACTGTGTTGCGCAAACGTGAGCGCTATCGCGAGGTGCTGTTCGGCTTTGACGTGCAGCGCGTGGCGCAGATGAGTGACGCCGAAATCGACGAGCTCATGCTCGACCCGGGCATCATCCGCAATCGCCTGAAACTCAACGCCGCCCGGCGCAATGCCCAGGCGTGGCTGGCGCTGGAGGATCCGGTGGCGTTGCTCTGGTCATTCGTGGGCGACCAACCGATCATCAATCATTTCAAGGATCGCAGCGAAGTCCCGGCGATCACCCCCGAAGCGCTGGCAATGAGCAAAGCGCTGAAAAAAGCCGGATTCACCTTCGTCGGTCCGACCATTTGCTACGCGCTGATGCAGGCCTCGGGCATGGTCATGGACCACACCCAGGATTGCGACCGCTACGCGCAGCTCGCCAACGCCGGTTAGAATGCCCGCCTCGCGCACAGCACAAAGATCAGGAGTGACCTGTGGAAAAGTTTAAAGGCGCCTTGCTGGTAGGCGCTCTGCGGCTGTTTGCCCTGCTGCCATGGCGGGCCGTGCAGGCCGTGGGTTCGGCGATCGGCTGGATCATGTGGAAAACCCCCAACCGTTCCCGCGACGTGGTGCGGATCAACCTCGCCAAGTGTTTTCCCCAGATGGATGCGGCCGAACGTGAGCGTCTGGTCGGGCAAAGTCTGAAAGACATCGGCAAGTCGCTGACCGAAAGCGCCTGCGCGTGGATCTGGCCGGCGCAGCGCTCGATCGATCTGGTCCGTGAAGTCGAAGGCCTCGATGTGTTGAAAGACGCGCTGGCCTCGGGCAAAGGCGTGGTCGGCATCACCAGCCACCTCGGCAACTGGGAAGTGCTCAACCACTTCTATTGCAGCCAGTGCAAACCGATCATTTTCTACCGTCCGCCGAAGCTCAAGGCAGTGGATGAATTGCTGCGCAAACAGCGCGTGCAACTGGGCAACAAGGTCGCGGCGTCGACCAAGGAAGGTATTCTCAGCGTCATCAAGGAAGTGCGTAAGGGTGGTGCCGTGGGCATCCCCGCCGACCCGGAACCGGCCGAATCCGCAGGGATTTTCGTGCCGTTCTTCGCCACTCAGGCACTGACCAGTAAATTCGTGCCGAACATGCTGGCCGGCGGCAAAGCGGTCGGTGTGTTCCTGCATGCCCTGCGCCTGCCTGACGGCTCGGGCTACAAAGTCATTCTCGAAGCCGCGCCAGAAGCCATGTACAGCACCGATACCGCCGAGTCCTGCGCGGCCATGAGCAAAGTGGTCGAGCGTTACGTTGCGGCGTATCCGAGCCAGTACATGTGGAGCATGAAACGCTTCAAGAAGCGTCCGCCGGGCGAGGCGCGCTGGTACTGAGCAACTTCGCTTGGATGACGGTCAGTGCAGAAGGCCTCGCCTTGCGCTATCGGTAGCTCAAGGCGCCTGCCGCTCGAGCTTCTTCAGGAACACCGTCATCTCCTTCTCGGCCTGTTTGTCACCATGGGCGCGGGCCGCTTCCAGGCCCTGTTCCCAGGCCTGGCGCGCAGCGGCGTGATCGCCTAGCGCCAGCTGCGCCTTGCCCAGCAGCTTCCACGCTGCCGAGTATTTCGGATCGAAAGCGACACAACGCTGAAAATGCTCGGCAGCCTTGGCGTTGTCACCCAAGTCCAGATAACCCTTGCCCAGACCGAAGCGCAGCAGAGCGTTATCCACACCCTTGGCGAGCATTTTTTCCAGGGATTCGAGCATTTTATTCAACCTCGTTTGAGTGATCGTTCCCACGCTCCGCGTGGGAATGCCTCAATGGACGCTCTGCGTCCGCTTATGGGACGCGGAGCGTCCCGGGCTGCATTCCCACGCGGAGCGTGGGAACGATCAACCTCAGAAAAAGCTCAACCCCACATGAAACAGCTTCTCCACATCGCGAATGTGCTTTTTGTCCACAAGGAACAGAATCACGTGGTCGCCCGCTTCGATCACCGTGTCGTCGTGGGCGATGATCACTTTCTCGTTGCGGATCACCGCGCCGATGGTGGTGCCCGGTGGCAGGCCGATCTTCTCGATCGGCTTGCCGATGACCTTGCTCGATTTCGCATCACCGTGGGCAATCGCCTCGATCGCTTCCGCCGCGCCGCGGCGCAGTGAGTGCACGCTGACGATATCGCCGCGGCGCACATGGGCGAGCAAGGTGCCGATGGTTGCCAGTTGCGGGCTGATGGCGATGTCGATGTCGCCGCCCTGGATCAGGTCGACGTAGGCCGGGTTGTTGATGATCGTCATGACCTTCTTCGCCCCCAGCCGTTTGGCCAGCAGCGACGACATGATGTTGGCTTCGTCATCGTTGGTCAGGGCGAGGAAGATATCGGCGTCGGCGATGTTCTCTTCCAGCAGCAGATCGCGGTCCGAGGCACTGCCCTGCAACACCACGGTGCTGTCGAGGGTATCGGAGAGGTAGCGGCAACGCGCCGGGCTCATCTCGATGATCTTCACCTGATAGCGGCTTTCGATGGCCTCGGCGAGGCGCTCGCCGATCTGTCCGCCACCGGCGATGACGATGCGTTTGTAGGTTTCGTCGAGGCGGCGCATTTCGCTCATCACCGCGCGAATGTCCTCGCGGGCGGCGATGAAAAACACCTCGTCATCGGCTTCGATCACTGTGTCGCCCTGGGGCAGGATCGGCCGGTCACGGCGGAAGATCGCCGCCACGCGGGTTTCGACGTTCGGCATGTGCTCACGCAACTGGCGCAGTTGCTGGCCCACCAGCGGCCCGCCGTAATAGGCGCGCACCGCCACCAGTTGCGCCGCGCCTTCGGCGAAGTCGATCACCTGCAAGGCGCCGGGGTGCTGGATCAGGCGCTTGATGTAATTGGTCACGACCTGCTCGGGGCTAATCAGCACGTCGACCGGAATCGCTTCGTTCTGGAACAGTTGTTCCTCGCGATTGAGGTACGACGCTTCGCGCACCCGGGCGATTTTGGTCGGCGTGTGGAACAGCGTGTGCGCGACTTGGCAGGCGACCATGTTGGTCTCGTCGCTGTTGGTCACCGCGACCAGCATGTCGGCGTCGTCGGCACCGGCCTGGCGCAGCACCGACGGCAGTGAGCCCCGGCCCTGCACGGTGCGGATGTCGAGGCGGTCGCCGAGGTCGCGCAGGCGCTCGCCATCGGTATCGACCACAGTGATGTCGTTGGCCTCGCTGGCCAGATGTTCGGCCAGCGAACCGCCGACCTGTCCCGCACCGAGGATGATGATTTTCATCCAGTCACTCCATGAATCCGTTTAGCCGCGCGCGGCGGCGATCTTGATCAGCTTGGCGTAGTAGAAGCCGTCATGCCCGCCCTGCTGGGCCAGCAACTGGCGACCATGGGGCTGCTTGATGCCGGCCGCGGTGGCCAGATCCAGTTCCCGCGCGCCGGGGGTGCGCTCGAGGAACGCGGCGATGACTTCGGTGTTCTCGGTCGGCAGCGTCGAGCACGTGGCGTAGAGCAGGATGCCGCCGACTTCGAGGGTTTTCCACATGGCGTCGAGCAGTTCGCCTTGCAGTTGTGCGAGCGCGACGATGTCGTCGGGCTGGCGGGTCAGCTTGATGTCCGGATGGCGGCGGATCACCCCGGTGGCCGAGCATGGCGCATCGAGGAGGATGCGCTGGAACGGTTTGCCGTCCCACCATTTGTCGATATCGCGACCGTCGGCGGCGATCAGTTCAGCGTCGAGGCCGAGGCGCTCGAGGTTTTCCTTCACCCGCACCAGACGCTTGGCCTCCAGATCCACCGCCACCACCGCGGCCAAGGCCGGTTCGGCTTCAAGGATGTGGCATGTCTTGCCGCCAGGGGCGCAGCAGGCGTCGAGCACCCGCTGGCCCGGCGCCAGATCGAGCAAGTCGGCGGCCAGTTGCGCGGCTTCGTCCTGCACGCTGATCCAGCCTTCGGCGAACCCCGGCAGACTGCGCACGTCGGCAGCCGCTTCGAGGATGATGCCGTCGCGGCTGTAAACGCACGGTGTCGCGGCGATCCCGGCTTCGCCCAGCAACGCAAGATAAGCATCGCGGCTGTGATGACGGCGGTTGACCCGCAGGATCATTGGCGGATGCGCGTTGTTCGCTGCGCAGATGGCTTCCCACTGTTGCGGCCAGAAGGCCTTTAGGGATTTTTGCAGCCAGCGCGGGTGGGCCGTGCGCACCACCGGGTCGCGCTCCAGTTCGGCGAAGATCGTCTCGCTTTCGCGCTGGGCATTGCGCAGCACGGCGTTGAGCAGACCTTTGGCCCAGGGCTTTTTCAGCTTGTCGGCACAACCGACGGTTTCGCCGATCGCGGCATGGGCCGGTACGCGGGTGCAGAGCAGTTGATACAGACCAACCAGCAGCAACGCCTCGACATCAGCGTCGGCGGCTTTGAAAGGTTTCTGCAGGAGTTTTTCCGCCAGTGCCGACAGGCGTGGCTGCCAGCGTGCGGTGCCGAAGGCCAGGTCCTGAGTGAAACCGCGATCGCGATCCTCGACCTTGTCCAGTTGCGTCGGCAGGGAGCTGTTCAGCGAAGCCTTGCCGCTGAGTACGGCAGCGAGAGCCTTGGCGGCGGCCAGACGCGGATTCATTGCGCTTCCACCGCAGCGCCGAGCACGCTGCCGACGGCGAATTTCTCGCGGCGGCTGTTGAACAGGTCGCTGAAGTTCAGCGCCTTGCCGCCGGGCAATTGCAGGCGGGTCAGACACAGCGCTTGTGCACCGCAGGCGACAATCAGGCCGTCCTTGCTGGCGCTGAGGATTTCACCCGGAGCGCCATTGCCGTCGGCCACGGTCGCGGCCAGCACTTTCAACGCTTCGCCATTGAGCGTGCTGTGGGTGATGGGCCATGGATTGAAGGCGCGCACCAGACGTTCCAGCTCCACCGCCGGACGGCTCCAGTCGATGCGTGCTTCGTCTTTGTTGAGTTTGTGCGCGTAGGTTGCGAGCTCGTCGTTCTGCACCTCACCTTGCAGGGTGCCGGCAGCCAGACCGGCAATCGCCTGCACCACAGCTGGCGGCCCCATCTCGGCGAGGCGATCATGCAGGGTGCCGCCAGTGTCATCGGCGCTGATCGGGGTGACGACCTTGAGCAGCATCGGCCCGGTGTCGAGACCGGCTTCCATGCGCATCACTGTTACACCGCTTTCGGCGTCGCCGTGTTCGACCGCGCGCTGGATCGGCGCCGCACCGCGCCAGCGTGGCAGCAGCGATGCATGGCTGTTGATGCAGCCCAGACGCGGAATATCCAGCACCGCTTGCGGCAGGATCAAACCGTAGGCGACCACCACCATCAAATCCGGCTTCAGCGCGGCCAGCTCCGCCTGAGCGTCGGCATTGCGCAAGGTCGGCGGCTGCAACACCTGGATATTATTTTCCAGGGCCAGTTGTTTGACCGGGCTTGGCATGAGTTTTTGCCCACGGCCGGCCGGCCGATCCGGCTGGGTGTAGACCGCGACGATCTCGTACGGGCTGCTCAGCAGGGCCTTGAGGTGTTCGGCGGCGAATTCCGGGGTGCCGGCAAAAACAATGCGCAGTGGCTCAGTCATGAAAGGCGTCTCATAAAAAGAAAAAGGCTTGCCGCAGCAAGCCTTTGAAGAGGGGCATCAAGCGTTCTGGCGGTGCAGCTTTTCCAGCTTCTTCTTGATCCGGTCGCGTTTGAGCGTGGACAGGTAATCGACGAACAATTTGCCGTTGAGGTGGTCGCATTCGTGCTGGATGCACACCGCGAGCAGGCCTTCGGCGATCAGCTCATAGGGTTTGCCGTCGCGGTCCAGCGCCTTGATCCTGACCTTCTGCGGGCGGTCGACGTTTTCGTAGAAGCCCGGTACCGAGAGGCAGCCTTCCTGGTACTGGTCCATCTCGTCGGTCAGCGGTTCGAACTCGGGGTTGATGAACACCCGTGGCTCGGTACGGTCTTCGGACAGGTCCATCACGACGATACGTTTGTGCACGTTGACCTGGGTCGCGGCGAGGCCGATGCCCGGCGCTTCATACATTGTTTCAAACATGTCGTCGACCAACTGACGCACTTCGTCGTCCACTACAGCCACTGGTTTGGCGATAGTGCGCAGACGCGGGTCCGGAAATTCGAGGATGTTTAAAATGGCCATAGGCTTCGATTGCTGCACACGTTGAGTAAAGTCGGGTCGATGGCCTGGCGGGTCCGAAGATGCAGGCTACCGTTGTGAAGCGTAGCTTCTGAAAAACAGAAGCGAGCCACGGGGGCTCTGACGATTCACGCGAATGCACATGATAAAGGGATTCACTGCATGAGGAAAACACTACTCGCCCTGCTGCTTCTGGCTTCGGCTGGCGCGTCGCAAGGGCAAGTGCAACTCAGGGATGGTTTTCCACAGCAATACACGGTGGTTTCCGGAGACACGCTCTGGGACATTTCCGGCAAATACCTGCGCGAGCCCTGGCAGTGGCCACAACTGTGGCGGGCCAATCCGCAGATCGAAAACCCCAACCTGATCTATCCCGGCGACACACTGACCCTCAGCTACGTCAACGGCCAGCCGCAACTGACCGTCCATCGTGGCGAGTCGCGCGGCACCATCAAACTCTCGCCACGGATTCGCACCAGCCCGGTGGCTGAGGCGATTCCGAGCATTCCGCTGAAATCGATCAACAGCTTTCTGCTGAGCAACCGTATCGTCGACAAGGCCGAAGACTTCGACAAGGCCCCGTACATCGTCGCCGGCGATGCCGAACGGGTGCTCAGCGGTACAGGCGATCGCATCTTCGCCCGTGGCCATTTCGATCCGGAGCAGCCGGTGTACGGCATCTTCCGCCAGGGCAAGGTCTACACCGATCCGCAGACCAAGGAATTCCTCGGCATCAACGCCGACGATATCGGCGGCGGCGAGGTTGTTGCCACCGAAGGCGACGTCGCCACCCTCGCCCTGCAACGCACCACCCAGGAAGTGCGCCTCGGTGACCGCTTGTTCGGCGGTGAAGAACGTTCGATCAATTCGACTTTCATGCCCAGCGCGCCGAAGCGTTCCATCGACGGGCTGATCATTGACGTGCCACGCGGCGTTACGCAGATCGGCGTGATGGACGTGGTTACCCTGAACAAAGGCAAACGTGACGGTCTGGCCGAAGGCAATGTTCTGGCGGTGATGAAAACCGGCGAAACCGTGCGCGACCGGATCACCGGCCAGCCGCTGAAAATTCCCGATGAACGCGCCGGCCTGCTGATGGTGTTCCGCACCTACGACAAACTCAGTTACGGCCTGGTCCTCAATGCTTCACGCTCGCTGGCGGTGCTCGACAAGGTGCGAAATCCGTAAGCGTGCTTAACAAGTTACCAACAGAGTTATCCACAGCTTGTTCCGAATGGTTCGGAGCATAGAACGATCAAGGATGATCCATTCATGTTGTCTGTCAGTACGGCCATTTCCCCGGCGGAACTGGAAGCGCGTCTGCGCCTGCACCGCATGCCGGATATCGGCCCCAAGCGTTTTGCCAAATTGCTCGAAGCCTTCGGCTCGGCGTCGAAAGCCCTCAGCGCGCCGGCCAGTGCCTGGCGCTCACTGGGGTTGCCGGCGGCCTGCGCCGAAGCACGGCGTTGTCCAGCGGTGCGCGACGGCGCCAGCCACGCAATGCGCTGGCTAGAGCGTCCCGATCAACATTTGCTGATGTGGGATCAAGCGGATTACCCAGCGTTGCTGGCGCAAATTGCCGATCCGCCGCCGCTGTTATTCGTCGCGGGCGATCCGTCGATTCTGGAAAAACCGCAACTGGCGATGGTCGGCAGCCGCCGCGCTTCGCGCCCGGGCATGGATACAGCGGCGGCGTTTTCCGCAGTCTGGCCGGGGCCGGTTTTGTCATCAACAGTGGTCTGGCGCTGGGCATCGATGCCGTTGCCCATCAGGCAGCACTCGACGTTGGTGGCTTGACCGTGGGTGTGCTTGGGACGGGCCTGGAAAATTTTTATCCACAACGCAATAAACGCCTGGCCGAGGCGATGATTGGCTCGGGCAGCGCGGTGCTTTCCGAGTTTCCGTTGGACGCCGGGCCGAGCCCGAGCAACTTCCCCCGGCGCAACCGCATTATCAGCGGGTTGTCCCTTGGCGTGCTGGTGGTCGAGGCCAGCGTTGCCAGCGGTTCGTTGATCACCGCGCGGCTGGCAGCCGAACAGGGCCGCGAGGTTTATGCCATTCCGGGCTCGATCCATCACCCCGGCGCGCGCGGTTGTCACCAATTGATTCGCGACGGGGCGGTGCTGGTGGAGACTATCGAACACATCCTCGAAGCCCTGCGCGGCTGGCAGCAGCCGTTGTTATCCACAGCGGCGGTGCAGGCCGATCACCCGTTGCTGGCGCTGCTGCACGCGGCGCCGCACACCAGCGAGGCCTTGGCCGCGAGTTGTGGCTGGGCGTTGCCGAAAGTGCTGGCAACGTTGACCGAGCTGGAAATCGAAGGCCGTGCGGTATGCGAAAACGGTCGCTGGCTGGCGCGGTCGAGCTAGGTTTTACGAGGAAGATCGGTAAACTGCGCGAAACCTGTTTGTGGGAGAGTTTTTTCATGGTCAACAGTTGGCGTGTGCAACAAGCCGCGCGTGAAGTTCGCGCCGGCGCGGTGATTGCCTATCCAACCGAAGCCGTCTGGGGGCTGGGTTGCGACCCGTGGAATGAAGACGCGGTGGACCGCTTGCTGGCGATCAAGAATCGCTCGGTGAGCAAAGGGCTGATCCTGGTCGCCGACAACATCCGCCAGTTCGATTTCCTCTTCGAGGACTTCCCCCAGGACTGGATCGACCGCATGGCCAGTACCTGGCCGGGGCCGAACACCTGGCTGGTGCCGCACCAGAACCTGTTGCCGGAATGGGTCACAGGCGTGCATGACACCGTGGCGCTGCGGGTCAGCGATCACCCCCAGGTGCGCGACCTGTGCTCGCTGGTCGGGCCATTGATTTCCACATCGGCCAACCCCCAGGGGCGACCGCCGGCGCGCACGCGTTTGCGCATCGAGCAGTATTTCCGTGGTCAGGTCGATCTGGTGCTGGGCGGCAGCCTTGGCGGGCGCAAGAATCCCAGCGTGATCCGCGACCTGGCCACCGGTAACGTCGTTCGTCCTGACTGACGCCATTCTTTTTATTTTTTTGCGGACTCCTCGGCGTCGACGAGGAGTTCTGCGCATGCCCGCACTTTATTCCTGCATTCGTTCAAAACTTATCCGTTGCCATTGTTCTTTCATGCGTCAGACGAATCTTTGAGTCTGAAATATCTGTAAGTTTTCCCACGTGATTCTCAGAACGCGTGCAGTGGCGAGATTTCCAAAAGCATCCATTCTTTCAATGTGCTTGAAGCAACTTCGAAATATTAATGGCTGCGGAGAAGTAATGGATATTACCGATTTACACCTCAAGGATTATCTGCAGGGCTTTCAGGAGACACTCAAGAATCAACAGGCCGACTATCGTGTGGCCATTGTCGAGGCAGGATCGGATGCCGGGGAATTTGAACGCTTCATCAATCGACAGTTTCGCCTGCGATTGCAGCATTACATGCTCACCTCCAGAGCCCGGGCGCTGGAAACTCGACTGGCGATCACCTCACGCAGCACGCACTTCTTGTTGTATCAGCGTGATCAGCTTATTGCGGTGCTGCGGGCAACTCCGGCGCCCTTCGAATGGGCTTCACTGGCGCAGCATCATGTGTCTCCCACTGTGGCATTGGCGCGCCACGTCGAGTTCAGCCGTCTGATCACCCATTCCCAGCAGCACCGGCCGGTGTCGGTCAATGGTCTGCTTGCCACCGCTGCGGAATGGGCGATTGATCGCGGATATCAGGGAGTCACGGCCTTGTGCAGATCGCCACAGCGGCAAATGTATCAGCGCTTCGGCCTGACACCGATCGCTTCGCAGGCAATGCATATCGAGCAGCGTGCCCGGGGCGATTATTGGCTGTTGTCTGCCGAGTGGCGACAAATCCTGATGGCCCTGGATCAGCCTGTGAACATGAACGCGCATCAGCCGGAGTATCGTGATGTTTTTAACCGTCAGTATTGATCCGCCAGTGATTGAAGAGTGGGCTGAGAAATGGCTCGTATATGAATCGAAGAAGTTGCGCAGGAAGTTCGCCGGTCGTAGACCAGCGGCGAAGAAACTTCACCGTAAGATGTACTTGATATAGCCGCAAGATACTCGGCGAACTCATGGAAGAGTTCACCGAGTATCAACTTGAAGCGTTATGGCAGCAGAATCGTGGAACCGGTCGTGCGCCGTGCCGACAGTTCGGTTTGTGCTTTCGCCGCATCCGCCAGTGCATGGCGCTGGCTGATGTCGACCTTCAGTTTGCCACTGATGATCATCTCGAACAGCTCGTCGGCCATGCGCTGCAGGTTCTCGGCGTTGTTGGCGTAGGTCGCCAGCGTAGGCCGGGTGACGTACAACGAGCCCTTCGCGGCAAGAATGCCCAGATTGACGCCGTCGACTGCGCCCGAAGCATTGCCGAAACTCACGACCAGGCCACGTGGTGCGACGCTGTCCAGGGATGTGAGCCAAGTGTCCTTGCCGACGCCGTCATACACCACCGGGACTTTCTTGCCGTCAGTCAGCGCCAGCACGCGCTCGGCAACGTTTTCATGGCTGTAGTCGATGGTCGCCCAGGCGCCGTTGGCTTTGGCCAGCTCGGCTTTCTCCTTCGAGCTGACGGTGCCGATCAGCTTCACGCCCAGCGCTTTGGCCCATTGGCAGGCCAGCGAGCCGACGCCACCAGCTGCGGCGTGGAACAGAATGGTTTCGCCGCCCTGCACTTGGTACGTCTGGCGCAGCAGGTATTGCACGGTCAGGCCCTTGAGCATGACGCCGGCGGCAGTTTCGAAACTGATTTCATCGGGCAGGTGAACGAGATTGTCCTGCGGCAGCACATGCAGCTGGCTGTAGGCGCCGAGCGGGCCGCTGCCGTATGCCACGCGATCGCCGACCTTGAACCGGGTGACGTCGCTGCCCACCGCTTCGACCGTGCCGGCGCCTTCCGATCCCAGGCCGGACGGCAACGCGGGCGGCGCATAGAGGCCGCTGCGGTAATAGGTGTCGATGAAGTTCAGGCCGATTGCCTGGTTGGCCACGCGCACCTGATTCGGCCCGGGGGCAGCGGGTTCGTAGTCAACATATTCGAGCACTTCGGGACCGCCGTGGGCGCGGAACTGGATACGCTTTGCCATCTGCCTGCTCTCCTTGGGTCGTTGCTAAGCCCTCTATCCAACTCCCCTGCTTGATCTTCGTCAACTGCGGCGCGCCGGTCTGCGATGGTATGCTACGCGCCCATTTGCGCCGCCCGCCTGCCGGGGCGCCGCCCGATTCAAGGTGAAGCCATGACGACCCGCACCGACGCCGTAAAGGCCTATCTGCTCGATCTGCAAGACCGCATCTGCGCTGCACTGGAAACCGAAGACGGCGGCAAATGCTTCGTCGAAGACGCCTGGACCCGGCCGGCGGGCGGTGGCGGGCGCACCCGCGTGCTGGAAAACGGCACGTTGATTGAAAAGGGCGGGGTCAACTTTTCCCACGTGTTCGGCAGCGGTCTGCCGCCGTCGGCCAGTGCCCATCGGCCGGAACTGGCCGGGCGTGGTTTCGAGGCGCTCGGCGTGTCGCTGGTGATTCACCCGCACAACCCGCATGTGCCGACCTCCCACGCCAACGTGCGTTTTTTCATTGCTGAAAAAGAAGGCGAAGAACCGGTCTGGTGGTTCGGCGGCGGTTTCGACCTGACCCCGTACTACGGCGTTGAAGAAGACTGCATTCATTGGCACCGCGTCGCCGAGCAAGCCTGTGCGCCGTTCGGTGCGGACGTCTATCCGCGTTACAAAGCCTGGTGCGACACCTATTTCCATATCAAGCATCGTCATGAGCCACGTGGCATTGGCGGTCTGTTCTTCGACGATCTGAACGAGTGGGATTTCGACACCAGTTTCGCCTTCATGCGCACCATCGGCGATGCCTACATCGAGGCCTACCTGCCGATCGTGCAGCGGCGCAAGAATGACGCGTTCACCGCTCAGCAGCGCGAATTCCAGGAATTCCGTCGTGGCCGCTACGTCGAATTCAATCTGGTTTACGACCGTGGCACGCTGTTCGGCTTGCAGTCGGGTGGCCGTACCGAATCGATTCTGATGTCGCTGCCGCCGCAAGTGCGCTGGGGTTATGACTGGAAGGCCGAGCCGGGCAGCGCAGAAGCGCGTCTGACCGAGTATTTCCTGCAGGATCGTGACTGGCTGGCCGAGGCCTGAGGACGGGTGATGGATCGTTACGTTGTTTTTGGTAACCCGATCGGCCACAGCAAGTCGCCGATGATTCACCAGTTGTTCGCCGAACAGACCGGCCAACGCCTCGATTACAGCACGCTGCTGGCGCCGCTGGATGATTTTCCCGGCTGCGCCACGGCGTTCTTTCGCGAAGGCCGCGGCGCCAATGTGACGGTGCCGTTCAAGGAAGACGCTTACCGTCTGGCCAACAGCCTGACCGCCCGCGCGCAGCGGGCCGGTGCGGTGAACACCTTGAGCAAACTGGACGACGGTTCGCTGCTCGGCGACAACACCGATGGCGCCGGCCTGGTCCGTGATCTGACGGTCAATGCCGGCTTCAGCCTGACCGGCAAGCGCATCCTTTTGCTCGGCGCCGGCGGCGCGGTGCGCGGTGCGCTGGAGCCGTTGCTGGCAGAGAAACCGGCCTCGGTGATCATCGCCAATCGCACGGTGAACAAGGCTGAGCTGCTGGCGGAATTGTTCGGCGATCTGGGGCCGGTGTCGGCCAGTGGTTTCGACTGGCTGCGCGAGCCGGTGGACGTGATCATCAACGCCACTTCCGCGAGCCTGACCGGCGACGTTCCGCCGATCGCGCCAAGTCTGATCGAGCCGGGCCAGACCCTGTGCTACGACATGATGTACGGCAAGGAGCCGACCGCGTTCTGTCGCTGGGCCACTGAGCACGGCGCGGCGCTGGCGATGGATGGTCTGGGCATGCTTGCCGAACAGGCGGCCGAGGCATTCTGGCTGTGGCGCGGCGTACGCCCGGATACCGCGCCGGTACTCGCCGAGCTGCGCCGCCAACTGGCCCTTTAACTTTTGCTCCCACATTGAAATGCGATCAATGTGGGAGCGAGCCTGCTCGCGAATCGCATCACCACCAATGTCAGCTCAATCCTCAAACCTGATCGGGCACTTCTCCGCCCCCTCCAGCTTCCTCAGTTCCTCCACCACTGGCGGCCGCGCCCGGCGCAAGGTCAGGCTGCGACCCTGGCCCAGCAGCCGTCGCGCTTCCTGATGCAGCATCTCTACCCCTGAATAATCGATGAAGTTGATCTGCTGTGCCTCGATTACCACCCGCGCGCCATGCAGGCGTTGCAGGCGCACCTGCAGGTAATGGCTGGCGCCGAAAAAGATCGAACCGCCCACCCGCAGCACATCGTCGTCACCGTCGCGCCAATGCTGCACCCGTGGTTGCGAGGTGCGCTTGAGGTAAAAGAACAACGACGCCAGCACCCCGGCGTAAATCGCCGTCTGCAATTCCAGCAGCAAGGTCGCGAGACAGGTCAGGGCCATCACCACGAACTCGGCACGGCTGACTCGCAGCAAAGCGCGAATGCCCCGGTGATCGACCAGACCCCAGGCAATCAACAGGATGCTGCCGGCCATGGCGGGGATCGGAATATGCGCGATCAGCCCCGCGCCGAACACCGCGAACAGCGCCACCCATATCGCCGAAAACACTCCGGCCAGTGGCGAGCAGGCACCCGCCTCGTAACTCAGACCTGAGCGGGTAAACGATCCGGCGGACAGCGACCCGGAAAAGAACGCACCGACAATGTTCGACAGACCCTGTGCGCGGACTTCCTGATTGGCGTCGAGCAACTGTTGCGAGCGCGCCGATATCGAACGGGCGATCGACAGACTGGTGACCAGCCCGAGCATGCCCACCGCCACGGCGCTTGGCAGCAGGCGCAGGATCACCTCCAGATCCAGCGGCAAGGCGCTCAGCGGCGGCAGGCGTCCGACGAAAGCGCTGACCAGATGCACATGACCGAACATTCCTGGCCAGATCCACACCAGCAGACTGGCCAGCACCAGCGTGAGCAACAGCGTCGGCCAGCGCGGCAGGAGTTTTTTCAGGGCCACGCCGACGATTACCGTGGCGACGCCGAGTATCAGCGAAGGCTTATCCACAGCCCCCAGATGTCGCAGCAGATCCATCAGGCTGGCGAGCGCTGTGGTGTTGGCCGGCAAATCCAGCCCGAGCAGATTGGGCAATTGCCCAATGGCGATCACCACGGCGGCACCGAGGGTGAAGCCGAGCACTACCGAATGCGAAACGAAATTCACCAGCGCGCCGAAGCGCAGCAAACCGAGCAGCCACTGGAAAATCCCCGCAAGGAACGTCAGCAGCAGGATCAGGGTGATGTAGTCCTCGGACGCAGGCACGGCGAGCGGGCTGACGCTGGCGTACAGCACAATCGAAATCGCTGCCGTCGGGCCGCAGATCAAATGCCATGAGGAACCCCACAGGCACGCGATCAATACCGGGATGATCGCCGCATACAGCCCGTATTCCGGTGGCAGCCCGGCAATCAGCGCGTAGGCAATCGACTGGGGTAAGGCGAGAATCGCACCGCTGAGGCCGACGATCAGGTCCCGCCCGACGCTGGCGCGGGTTTGCCGTGGCAACCAGCTCAGGAAAGGAAAAAGTGAATGGCGGCTGGGGAAGGCCATGGGTCCTCGCGGTTGGGGTTTTGTTCAAGGTTATCAGGGTGTCAGGTGTAAAAGCCCTCACCCTAGCCCTCTCCCTGAGGGAGAGGGGACTGACCGAGCTGTTTGTTGAAGATTCACCGACCTGCGATTTCGGCGTTGAACGCAAGTCTTGATTCAACAGCGATCGGCTCCCTTTCCCCCTCGCCCCCTTGGGGGAGAGGGCTGGGGTGAGGGGGCAAAAATCTCCAGCCGAACGCTATTCCAGCAACCCTGAGATCAAAGCTTGGCCTTCACCTCCGCCAGCGCATCCTTGCCATCCAGCGTCTTCACGCCGTCGAGCCACGTGTCCAGCACCGCCGGATTGGCTTTGATCCACGCCTTCGCCGCTTCGGCATTGCTGACCTTCTTGTTCACCACCTCGGCCATGATGCTGTTCTCCATGTCCTGAGTGAACGACAGATTGGTCAGCAACTTGCCCACATTCGGGCAGGCCTCGGCGTAGCCCTTACGGGTCAGGGTGAAAACGTTGCCAGTGTCGCCGAAGTATTTTTCGCCGCCCTTGAGGTAACGCATTTTCAGCTGCACGTTCATCGGGTGCGGGGTCCAGCCGAGGAAGGTGACGAATTTCTGTTTCTTCACCGCCCGCGACACTTCGGCGAGCATCGCCTGTTCGCTGGACTCGATCAGCTTCCACTGGCCCATGTTGAAGTCGTTCTTCTTGATGATTTCCTGCAGCGAAATGTTCGCCGGCGCGCCTGATCCGATGCCGTAGATTTTCTTGTCGAACTTGTCGGCGAATTTGTTCAGGTCGGCAAAATCATGCACACCCGCCTCCCAGACATAGTCGGGGACGGCGAGGGTGAATTCGGTGCCTTCGAGGTTTTTCGCCAATTGCGTCACATCACCGGTGGCGACGAACTTGTCATAGAAGCCCTGCTGCGCCGGCATCCAGTTGCCGAGGAACACGTCCACCTGGCCATCCTTCAAGCCGCCAAAGGTGATCGGCACCGCGAGGGTGTCGACTTTGGCCTTGTAGCCCATGCCGTCGAGCAGAAATCCGGTGATGGCATTGGTCGCGGCGATGTCGCTCCAGCCCGGATCGGCCATCTTCACGGTTTCGCAACTTTGCTCGGCGAAGGCCGAGGTGCTGCTCAATGCGATCAGGCCAACGGTGACAGCTGTGGATAACTTGCGCATGGACTTCCCCTTAACGTTATTGGTTTTGGCAGGGTTGTGGATAACGGGCCTTGCGCTCCAGATCATCAAGGTCGATGTGGTTGCGCATGTACTGCTGACTGGCATCGACCAGTGGCTGGTGATCCCAGCTCTTCAGCTTGCCGATGGTTAACGCATCGGCGACGAAACGGCGTCGGCGCTGGCTGGCCAGTACGTCCCGATGGATCGACGGAATGTCCCACTTGGCCCGCGCTTCCGCGAGAAAGTCTTCGAACAGCTGACGATGTTGCGGCGATTGGCTCAGTTCCTCTTCTTCGCGCGGATCGTTATCCACATCGAAGAGTAGGCACGGGTCGCTTTCGCTGTAGATAAATTTGTAGGCGCCGCGGCGGATCATCATCAGCGGGCTGACAGTGCCTTCGGCCATGTATTCGCCGAACACCTCGTCATGCCCGCCCTGCCCTTGCAGGTGCGGCAGCAACGAACGACCGTCCAGTGGCAAGCCGGGCTCCAGCGTGCCACCGGCCAGATCCACGAAGGTCGGCAGCAGGTCGGCGGTGGATACGGCGGCACTGACCCGGCCGGCCTCGAATTGTCCCGGTGCGCTGATCAGCAGCGGCACCCGCGCGGCCATCTCGAACCAGTGCATTTTGTACCAGAGGCCTTTCTCACCGAGCATGTCGCCGTGGTCACCGGAGAAGACGATGATGGTGTCATCGAGCAACCCGGTTTCCTCGAGGGTTTGCAGCAGTTTGCCGACATTGGCATCGATATAGCTGCAAGCACCGAAGTAGGCGCGACGGGCATCGCGGATCTTATCCACAGGCAGCGGCTTGTCCCACAGGTCGTAAACCTTGAGCAGACGTTGCGAGTGCGGATCGAGTTCGTCCTGGTTCAAGGCTGTAGGCAACGGAATATCAGCATCGTCATACAGATCCCAGAAAGCCTTGGGAATCGTGTACGGATCGTGCGGGTGGGTCATCGACACAGTCAGGCAGAACGGCTGATCGCCGTCCTCGCGGATGTGATCGAACAGGTATTGCTGCGCCTTGAACACCACCTCTTCGTCGAAATCCAGCTGATTGGTGCGCACGCACGGCCCGGCCTGCAATACCGAAGACATGTTGTGATACCAGCTCGGCCTTACGTCCGGCTCGTCCCAGTTCACCGCCCAACCGTAATCGGCCGGGTAGATGTCGCTGGTCAAGCGTTCTTCATAACCGTGCAACTGATCCGGCCCGCAGAAATGCATCTTGCCCGACAGCGCGGTGCGGTAGCCGAGACGCCGCAGGTAATGCGCGTAAGTCGGAATGTCGGCAGAGAAATCAGCGGCGTTGTCGTAGGCGCCGATCTTGCTCGGCAACTGGCCACTGACCAGGGTGAAGCGCGACGGCGCGCACAGCGGGCTGTTGCAATAGGCAGCATCGAACACCACGCCTTGGGCGGCGAGGCGGGACAGATTCGGCAGTTTGATCGGCGATGGGCCGTAGAACGGCAACATTGGCGCGGCCATTTGATCGGCCATGATGAAAAGAATGTTCTTGCGCTTCATGTGATCGCGGCATTCCATGTTGAATATTTATGCGAGAGTGCTGCGATCGAGCATGGATTCCATGCCTGTTCCGGTAAAGCCCGCGCTGGACAATGACTAGGATAAGTACAGCTTATGTATGACGCCCTCGGTGACCTCTCCCTCGATCTGCTGCGCGCTTTTGAAGCGGCGGCCCGCCATCGCAGTTTTACCGCTGCTGCGGTGGAGCTTGGCACCACGCAGCCTGCGATCAGCCAGCAAATGAAACGTCTGGAAGAGCAGCTCGGTACGCGCCTGTTCGACCGGATTTACCGGGGTATCGAGTTGACAGAGGTTGGCGCCCTGCTGTTCGAGCAAGTTACCCTCGGTTTGCAGAATATCGACGCAGGATTGAGCGCAATCAGCACTCAGCAGCAACATGAAGTGCTGCAAGTGGCCACGGATTTCGCTTTCGCCGCTTATTGGCTGATGCCGCGCCTGCATCGCTTCCATGAGGCCAATCCGCATATCGATGTCAGCCTGGTCACCAGCGAGCGCAACCACAACATGCTGCGCACCGACATCGACGTGGCGATCCTGTTTGGCGATGGTCGATTCAAGCAGGGCGAGAGCCACTGGCTGTTCAGCGAAGAGGTGTTCCCGGTGTGCAGTCCGCTGCTGCTAAAGGGGCGTTCATTGCCGCTGCCCGCGCAGGCACTGCTGGAATTTCCGCTGTTGCATCTGCGTGGGGAAAACAGCAGCAACTGGTTCGACTGGAGTGGCTTGTTTCGTCAATTGGGCCTGACTACGCCGCCAGCGCCGGGGCAATTGCGCTTCGACAATTACACCTTGCTGATTCAGGCGGCGATTGGCGGACAAGGCGTGGCGATTGGCTGGCGGCACCTTGTGGATAACTTGCTGGTGCAGGGTTTGCTGTGCCGGCCGCTGGCGGAAACCACGCTGTCGCGCCTTGGCTATTACGTTGTGCTGCCGCAACGCAAACGTCGGGGTGCGTTGATTCAGGAATTTGTTGATTGGTTAATGGCGGAACAGGCCAGCAGTGCCGAATCGCTTAACGGTCTGGCCCTGCCCTCAATTGCGGTGTGAAGAGCAAAAGATCGTCCGATCTTTTACGAATCAGAAGCCGCCACAAAATTCACATGCTGCCCCACATGCAGGTTCAACCGCAGCTCATCGGCGATGCCCACCGCGACACGGTTCAATCGCTCCAGCGGTTCGGCCAGTCCCGGTTCGAGATTGCCGCCGACCTGACTGAAGTGCTCGATGGTCAACCCGGCCACGCCATGCGGCGCATTGACCAAGGTCCAGCGCAGTGAGCTGCTTTGTACCGCCTCGAGGATTTCTTCGGCAGCGTGACGTTGCAGACGCTCGTCATTGTCAGGCTCGTCGAGCACACCGAAGTTGCCGACCAGAAACAGGCGCGGCACGCTGGCCAGTTGCAAACCTTCGACCAGCGCGTCGACTGCCAGCACTTGTTCCACCGGCCCCAGCGTCACCGAGCGCTCAACGTGGTCGCTGCTGAACGGCAACCCCGGAGCGTCCAGCAGGCAGATCACCGCCGAGCTGCCGGCGACGCTCTGATTGACCCGCTCGGCATCGAACAGATCGCCGGTTTTGGTGCGCAACCCCGGACGCGGCGCCAGTGCGGTGAGATCGTCGAGAATGGCGATGACTTCGTGTTGGCGACGCAGCAATTCAGCCATCAATGCACCGCCCAAGCTGGCCATGGCACCATAAAGCACCACTTTGACCACTGGGGTCTCGGCATTTTTCATGGCTGTTTTCCTTATAGTTGTCCTATATGACCTGTGACGGTGGAAACAGCCAAGGGTTCGAATCGATTGAGAGGCGACACGATGCAAGGGATCAAGGGCTATCACGCCCATGTCTATTTCGACGCGCAAACCATCGACCAGGCGCGGGCCTTGTGCGAACAGGCCGCGCAGTTGTTTGCGCTGAAAATGGGCCGCGTGCACGAACGCCCGGTGGGTCCCCATCCCGACTGGAGCTGCCAATTGGCTTTCGGTCCCGAGCTGATTGGCGAGGTGCTGCCATGGCTGGCGCTCAACCGCAAAGGCCTGGTGGTGTTCCTGCATCCGGACACGGGCGATGACTTGCTCGACCACACCGAACACGCGATCTGGATGGGCGCGGTGCGGCCGCTGAATCTGTCGATTTTTTAACCAGATGCTGACGCTGAACTGATAACGGATATGTCCAGACTGCCAGCCAGCGCTGACTGTCCGTTTATCCGCATCGCTACCAACCCCGTATTCATTGGCTGTCGTTGCATCCGACCGCCGGTTGATCATTCATTGATCGCTTTCGCGCCCGAAAGGTAGCTGAAAGCTTCCCCGATTAGGATCGCCCCACTCCCGGCAACAGACCGGTTGGCCCAAGCCCTGTGTTTTTTCCACAGGCCCGGCCCAATTAACAACAACAATGGTGATTCTGATGTCTTCTGCAACTCGCCGTTTCTCCCGTTTCCTGCTGTCCACTCCGCCCGTACGCCTCGCGCCTCCCGTTCTGCGCTGATCCCGCCCGATCCGCTCATTCCATTAGCCGCGCTACGCCTGGAGTATTCCCATGCTGACTTTCCTTGGCTTCGCCATGGTCATCACGTTCATGTTCCTGATCATGACCAAGCGCCTGTCCGCGCTGATCGCCCTGATCATCATCCCGATCCTGTTCGCGCTGTTCGGTGGTTTCGCGCCGAAGATCGGCCCGATGATGCTTGAAGGCATCACCAAACTGGCGCCGACCGGCGTGATGTTGATGTTCGCCATTCTGTATTTCGCCTTGATGATCGACTCCGGCCTGTTCGACCCGGCCGTGCGCAAGATCCTCAAACTGGTCAAGGGCGACCCGCTGAAAGTTTCGGTCGGTACCGCCGTTCTGGCGCTCGTCGTTTCCCTCGATGGTGACGGCGCGACCACTTACATGATCTGTGTGGCCGCCATGCTGCCGCTGTACAGCCGCATCGGCATGAGCCCGCGGATCATGGCCGGTCTGATCATCCTCGCCGGTGGCGTGATGAACATGACCCCGTGGGGCGGCCCGACCGCCCGCGCGGCGAGTGCCCTGCATGTCGACCCGTCGGACATTTTCGTACCGATGATCCCGGCCATGGCCGCCGGTGTCGTGGCGATCCTCGTGATTGCCTACTTCTACGGCAAGCGTGAGCGTGCCCGCCTCGGTGAACTGCACCTGGTCGGCGATGAGATCGATCACAGTGAAATCAGCGTCTCGCAATTCCCTGACGCACGCCGTCCGAAGCTGATCTGGTTCAACGCCGCACTGACTTTCGGCCTGATGTGCACGCTGATCGGCGGTCTGTTGCCGCTGCCGGTGCTGTTCATGGTGGCGTTCAGTATCGCCATGATCGTCAACTACCCATGCCTGCAAATGCAGAAAGATCGTGTCGCGGCGCATTCCGGCAGCGTGCTGGCAGTGGTCGGGCTGATCTTTGCGGCGGGTATCTTCACCGGTATCCTGTCGGGCACCGGCATGGTCGATGCGATGTCGAAGAGCCTATTGGCGGTGATTCCGGATTTCCTCGGCCCGTACCTGGCGGTGATCACGGCACTGGTGAGCATGCCGTTCACCTTCTTCATGTCCAACGATGCGTTCTATTACGGTGTATTGCCGGTGCTGACCGAAGCGGCCAGCCACTATGGGATCACTGCGGTGGAAATGGCCCGTGCCTCGATCGTCGGCCAGCCCGTCCACTTGCTGAGCCCGTTGGTGCCGTCGACCTATCTGTTGGTGGCGCTGGCCGGCATCGATTTCGGTGATCACCAGCGTTTCACCCTGAAATGGGCGATCCTGGTGTGTATCTGCATTCTGATTGCTGCACTGCTGTTGGGGACTTTCCCGATGTTCAGCACTCTATAAGCCCAAGACTCACCGTTACGGGTCCGGCTTCGCGGTTTGAAGCCCGGACCTTTTCCGGTTCAACAATTGCTCAAAGGAATACACATGGATTGGCTGACCAACCCCGAAATCTGGGTTGCCTTCTTTACCCTGACCGCCCTGGAAATCGTCCTCGGTATCGATAACATCATCATGATTTCGATCCTGGTCAGCCGCATGCCCAAACACATGCAGCAGCGCACGCGGATCTTCGGTCTTGGCCTGGCCATGGTCACCCGGATCCTGTTGCTGCTGTCGATCACCTGGGTCATGCGCCTCACTGCCGATCTTTTCGAAGTGTTCGGCCAGGGCATCTCCGGTCGCGACCTGATCCTGTTCTTCGGTGGCCTGTTCCTGTTGTGGAAGAGTTCGCAGGAGATGTACCACGCGCTGGAAGGCGAAGACGAAAGCGACGACGCGCCATCGGGCAAGGGCGGCAACTTCCTCTACACCATCATCCAGATCGCGATCATCGATATCGTCTTCTCGCTGGACTCGGTGATCACTGCGGTCGGCATGGTCTCCCACGTTCCGGTCATGGTCGCGGCGATCGTCGTGGCAGTGCTGGTGATGATGCTGGCGTCGGGCAAGATCAGCGAATTCATCGACAAGCACCCGTCGCTGAAAATGCTCGCCCTGTCCTTCCTGCTGGTGGTCGGTACCGTGCTGATCGCCGAATCGTTCGACGTGCACGTGCCAAAAGGCTACGTCTACTTCGCCATGGCGTTCTCGCTGGCGGTGGAAGCGATCAACATCAAACTGCGCGGCGCGATGGCCAAGAAGAGACAGCAACAGGATCCGGTGAAACTGCGCAAGGATGTGCCGGGCCAATAATCCGGTAGTCCCGGCAGCACGCTACACCCCTGTGGGAGCGAGCCTGCTCGCGAAGATGGAGTGCCAGTCGACAACAATGTTGGCTGGCCCACCGCTTTCGCGAGCAGGCTCGCTCCCACAGTTGTTTTGGGCAACAGAGGGGAAACGTGTCGGATTCGGTGAGTGGATGCATTTGTTTTGATGACACTTTTGTTTCAATCCACGCTTTAGCTGTGCAATGCTGGCGCCGAGACCGTTCGCCAACTACAGCTTAAGTATCAAGAACGTAGAAACCGCGCGGTGCCGTCCACTTGCCCCTCTGGGGCGCTGCTACTACAGGGGGTCTGCATGCTCACCCTGCTCAATCTGTTGTCCGCCGTCGCCCTGTTGATCTGGGGCACGCACATCGTCCGAACCGGCATCCTGCGGGTTTACGGCACCAATCTGCGACATGTCATCGGCCAGAACATGTCGAAGAAATGGCTGGCGTTCATCGCCGGTATTCTCGTCACTGCCATGGTGCAGAGCAGCAACGCCACGGCGATGCTGGTCACTTCGTTTGTCGGTCAGGGCCTGATGGCGCTGACCCCGGCGCTGGCGACCATGCTGGGCGCCGATGTCGGTACCGCTTTGATGGCGCGGGTGCTGACCCTCGATCTGTCGTGGCTGTCGCCGCTGCTGATCTTCCTCGGGGTGATTTTCTTTCTGTCGCGCAAACAGACGCGGCTCGGGCAGATGGGCCGGGTGTCGATTGGTCTCGGGCTGATCATTCTCGCCCTGCAATTGATCGTCGAGGCCGCTGCGCCGATCACTCATGCGCAAGGGGTGAAAGTGATTTTCGCCTCGCTGACCGGCGACATTCTTCTCGACGCCCTGGTCGGCGCGCTGTTCGCGATGATTTCCTACTCCAGCCTCGCCGCCGTGCTGCTCACCGCTACATTGGCCGGTGCTGCGGTGATCAGCCTGCCGGTGGCGATCGGTCTGGTGATCGGCGCCAACATCGGCAGCGGCATCCTTGCCTTCATGAGCACCAGCATGCAGAACGCCGCCGGCCGCCAGGTTGCGCTGGGCAGTCTGTTGTACAAATTGATCGGTTTGCTGCTGATCATCCCGGTGCTCGACCCGCTGGTGCACTGGATCGACAGCCTTGATTTCAGCCCGCAGGAAATGGTCATCGGCTTCCACCTGCTCTACAACACCGCGCGCTGCCTGATCCTGCTGCCCAGCGTCGGGCCGATGGCGCGGCTCTGTGCTTGGCTGTTGCCGGAGCGGCCGGAGGTCAACGGCACCGCCAAGCCGCGCCATCTCGACCCGACCGCGCTGGTCACGCCGAGCCTGGCGCTGGCCAACGCCGCGCGGGAAACCCTGCGCATGGGCGATCTGCTCGACAACATGCTCGATGCCTCCCTTGATGTGCTGCGCGGCAAGCAGACTGCCGTCACTCAGGAAATGCGCCGCCTGACCGACGACGTCGAGGCCCTGTACAGCGCGATCAAGCTGTATCTGGCGCAGATGCCCCGCGAGGATCTCGGCGAGCACGACAGTCGGCGCTGGGCCGAGATCATCGAACTGGCGATCAACCTCAAACTCGCCGCCGACCTGATCGAGCGCATGCTGCGCAAGATTCAGCAGCAGAAGACTTCGCAGCGCCGTTCGTTTTCCGAAGAAGGCCTGGAAGATCTTGCCGGGCTGCAACAGCAACTGATCGCCAACCTGCGCCTGGGCCTGTCGGTGTTTCTCAGCGGCGACCGCGAAAGCGCGCGGCAGTTGTTGCGGGAGAAACGCCGCTTTCGTGCGCAGGAACGGCGTCTGGCCCATGCGCATGTCAGCCGTTTGCAACGCAAGATCGTGCAGAGCCTTGAGACCAGCTCGCTGCATCTGGAGTTGATCGCCGACATGAAACGGCTCAATTCGTTGTTCTGCAGCAGCGCCTATGTCGTGCTGGAAACGGCGGACACCGGCGCGCTGGCGGTGGATGACATGGCCGACATTACGCATTCGCCTTGAACGTCTGAGGCTGGGGTCAGTCAGTTACAGTGGTTCAGCCTTGAGACCGTCATCGCTGGCAAGCCAGCTCCCACAGGGTTTCGTGAGCGCCGCAGATCCTTGTGGGAGCTGGCTTGCCAGCGATGGGGCCTGACTGACGACACGGATCTCCAAATCAGCCGTATGGAAGCCTGTTATGCGTTGCCTGTTGTTCGCCTGTCTGTTGCTCGGTTCCCTGCCCGCCTTTGCCCTGGATCGCTTTCAGGTCGAAGGCTATGCGCTGCCCAACGGTTTGCAACTGATGCTCAAGCCCGGCACCGAGCGTGGGCATGTGGCGATCCGGCTGGTGGTCGGCGTTGGCCTCGATGACTTCGATTGCGACGAAAAAGAGCTGCCGCATTTGCTCGAACACCTGCTGTTCAGCGGTATCGACGCCACCGGCGAAGGCGGTCTGGAAGAACGCATGCAGGCGCTGGGCGGGGACTGGAATGCGTTCACCAGCAACGCCGACACCACGTTCGTCATCGAAGCCCCGGCGAAAAACCAGCGCAAGGTGCTTGACCTGCTGCTCGCGCTGCTGACCCAGACACGCATTGACGACAACGCAATCAACGCGGCGAAACGGGTGGTCGAGCGTGAGGACGGCGGGCATTACACCAGGCTGCAACGTTTCCTCGACCGTCAGGACCTCGGTCATACCGCGAGCAATCAACTGGCTGTCGAGCTGGGACTGAAATGCCCGCAGCGTGCCGAAGTCGGCCATCTGACCCAGGAACAATTGGAGACGGTGCGCAAGGCCTGGTACGCGCCGAACAACATGACCCTGATCGTTGTCGGCGAACTCGACAAACTGCTGCCAGCCTATCTCGAGCGTACCTGGGGTGAGCTGGAGCCGGTCGAGCCGAGCGAACACCGGGCGCTGCCGGACATCCGCACCAGCGCCGCCCATGAGCGCACCCTCACCCGTGGCTTCATTGGCGACAGCGCCAAGCTGCACTGGCTGGTGCCGGAACCGGTGCTCGACGATCAGTACGACCAGACGTTCGACATTCTCAAGGATTATCTCGACTGGGCGCTGTACCGGCAGATTCGCCTCAACCACGGCTTGTCGTACGGGCCGTGGGCCGAGCGTGAAGTATTCGGCGGTGTCGGCTTCATGAGCCTCAACGCGGACCTGGATCGCGATGACGTCGACGAAGCCATCCAGGTACTCGATGACCTCAAAGCCGACCTGCTGAAAAACGGCCTCGACCCGAGCACCTTCGCCCGCATCAAACAAGCCGCCATCGCCCACCAGGCCTGGGCCGTGCAGGGCAACAGCGCGCTGGCAGACTATTACTGGAGCGCGCTGGCCGACTATCAGGATGGCCGCTTTGCCAATCCCGCGCGGGAGTTGCAAGGGGTGACGCTGGAAGCGGCGAACAAGGCGATGCGCGAGCTGTTGCTGCAGCCGGGGTATATCCGGATCGAGAAGCCTTTGATCAGTGATGATCAGGTGTTGTGGCTGGTCGCTGGTGGAATCGGGTTGTTGCTGCTGATCGTGATCGGCTGGCGCCTGCATCGCCGCCACAAAATTGCCGGAAGCCATTAACCCTGTGATGAGTGAGCACTTGTGGCGAGGGGATTTATCCCCGATGGGCTGCGCAGCAGCCCCAATAAGGGCAGCTCGGTATAGCCAGACAAAATTCGCTTGCAGGATCTACGACGGCTGCGCCGCCGATCGGGGATAAATCCCCTCGCCACAGGGGTCATGCGGCGTTAACCTTTCCGGGATTTTCCCCATATCGTCGTGAACCGCCAAAATGCCAAAACTGACCCTCCTTATCCAGCGCCTTCTCGAGCTGATGAAGCGCTACCCCGGGTTGATCGCGGCGGGTGGTTTCATTTCCGGGGTCGGCAGTTTCATCCTCGTCGATCGCCAACAGGGGCTGGCCAGCTGGATCACGGTGATCATGCTGCTCAGCTGGATCTGGCTGATGCTGGAAAACACCCTGACCGGGCTGTTCACACGGATTTTCAAGCGCGAGATTCCCCAGCCGCTGCTGCGCTACGCGACGCAGATGATCCATCAGGAAAGCCTGTTTTTCGTTCTGCCATTCTTCTTCATCACCACCACGTGGAACAGCGGCCAGTTTGTCTTCACGGGGCTGCTCAGCGTTGCTGCACTGATCTCTATCGTCGATCCGCTGTACTACAAATGGCTGGCGCCACGGCGCTGGGCGTTTCTCGCGCTGCACACCCTGACCCTGTTCGCCGCCCTGCTCACCGCGCTGCCGGTGATCATGCACCTGACCACCGCGCAGAGTTTCAAATGGGCGCTGGGGATTGCCGTGCTGCTGTCGTTCCCGAGCCTGGCATCGATCTTCCCGATCCGCACGGTGCGCAATGCCCTGGCGATTCTGTTCATCACAGTCGGCATCGGCGGCGTCGGTTGGGCGCTGCGTTCGTGGGTGCCGCCGGCAACGCTGTGGATGACCGACGTGGCGATCAGCACGCAGCTGCAGGATCGCACCCCCGGCGCCAGCCTCGAAACCGTCAGCGCCGAGCAGATCCGCAGCGGCGGGCTCTACGCCTACACCGCAATCAACGCGCCGCGCGGCCTCGATGAGCGGATTTATCACGTGTGGACCTTCAACGGCAAAGAGGTCGACCGCATCGCCCTCGACATCCATGGCGGGCGCAAGGAAGGCTACCGGGCGTGGACGCACAAGCAGAACTTCCCCGGCAACCCGGCGGGCAAATGGCAGGTGCGGGTGTTGACCGAGGACGGGCAGTTGATCGGCGTGCTGCGTTTCGCAATCACCGACAGCACACCGGCCAAAGAAAAGTAATCCGGTTCGTGCTATTACGTAGGATCTCGTAACGGCCGTACAAGCACGGAGCTTATGACCAGCAGCCCAACCCCCGGCAGTGCCCACCTGGACACCGCGTTCAGCCCTGCCCGCCTGCGCGTCAGCGGCGACTGGACGCTCGCCCACTACACCGCGCTCAAGCACCTGAGCGAAAAGCTCCGCGGCCAGTACGATGCCAACACTTCCATCGATCTGAACGGCCTCGGTGCCCTCGACACCGCCGGCGCCTCGTTGCTGGTCGAGCTGCTCGGTTCCGAGCGCTTGGGTAAAACCGCCGAACACCCCGATTGCACCCTTTCAACTGCCGACCGCGCCTTGCTGCAAACCGTGTACTGCTCGCTGAGCGATTTCTGCGTGCCGATCAAGGAGCCGGAAATCAGCGTCAGCGTGCAACTGCTGACGCGCATTGGCCGCGCGGTGGACAAGGTCTGGACCGACACGATGCAACTGCTCGGCTTCGTCGGCCTGATCCTTGAAGTCATCGCCCGTGGGCTGTTGCGGCCCAAGCGCTGGCGCATCACGCCGATGATCGCGCACATCGAGCAAACCGGCCTCGACGCCGCGCCGATCGTGGCCCTGCTGACGTTTCTGGTGGGCGCGGTGGTGGCGTTTCTTGGCGCCACAGTGCTGGCCAGTTTCGGCGCGACGATTTTTACCGTGGACCTGGTCGGCTTCTCGTTCCTGCGCGAATTCGGCGTGCTGCTCACGGCGATCCTGATGGCCGGGCGCACCGCCAGTGCTTTTACCGCACAGATCGGCTCGATGAAGGCCAACGAAGAAATCGACGCGATCCGTACTCTCGGCCTCGACCCGATCGAATTGCTGGTGGTGCCGCGCGTGCTGGCGCTGCTGGTGGCGCTGCCGATGCTGACGTTTCTGGCGATGCTCTCGGGGATCGTCGGCGGCGGTGTGGTGTGTGCGGTGTCGCTGGACATCTCGCCGGCGATGTTCCTCTCGCTGCTGCAATCGGACATCGGCATTCAGCATTTTCTGGTCGGGCTGGTGAAGGCGCCGATCTTCGCCTTCCTGATCGCGGCGATCGGTTGCCTGGAAGGTTTCAAGGTCAGCGGCAGCGCCGAATCGGTCGGCGCGCACACCACCTCCAGCGTGGTCCAGTCGATTTTCGTGGTGATCGTGCTCGATGCGGTGGCAGCGCTGTTTTTCATGGAGATGGGCTGGTGAGTCGTCTACCCCGCGCGCCCTCGGAGGCGGTGATCGAAGTCCGTGGCCTGTGCAATCGCTTCGGCCCGCAGAGCGTGCACGAAAACCTTGATCTGGACGTGTACAAGGGCGAGATCCTCGCCGTGGTCGGCGGCTCCGGTACCGGTAAATCGGTGCTGCTGCGCAGCATCGTCGGGCTGAATCGGCCCAGCGAAGGCATGGTCAAGGTCTTCGGCCAGAACCTGCCGAATCTGCCCGAGCATGAGCGCTCGCTGATCGAAAGGCGCTTTGGTGTGTTGTTCCAGAAGGGCGCGCTGTTCTCGTCGTTGACCGTGACCGAGAACGTCGCCCTGCCCCTTATCGAACACGCCGGCCTCAGCCGTCACGACGCCGAGCACCTGGCGGCGGTGAAACTGGCGCTGGCCGGGCTGCCGCTGTCGGCGGCGGACAAATACCCGGCGTCGCTGTCCGGCGGCATGATCAAGCGCGCGGCGCTGGCGCGCGCCCTGGCGCTGGATCCGGACATTCTGTTTCTCGACGAACCCACCGCCGGCCTTGATCCGATTGGCGCGGCGCAGTTCGATCAATTGATCCTGACCCTGCGTGATGCGTTGGGTCTGAGCGTGTTTCTGGTGACCCACGACCTCGACACGCTGTACACCATCACCGATCGCGTGGCGGTGCTGGCGCAGAAGAAAGTGCTGGTCGCCGGCCCTATCGACGACGTCTCGGAAACCGACGACGCGTGGATTCACGAATACTTCCACGGCCCGCGCGGCCGCTCGGCGCTGGACGCCGCCAAACTGCTCAACGAGGTCTGATATGGAAACCCGAGCCCATCATGTGTTGATCGGCCTGTTCACGGTGATCGTCGTGGCCGGCGCCCTGCTCTTCGGCCTGTTTCTGGCCAAATCCAGCGTCGACACCGAGTTCAAGGATTACGAAGTGGTGTTCAACGAGGCGGTCAGCGGTCTGTCCAAGGGCAGTTCGGTGCAGTACAGCGGGATCAAGGTCGGTGACGTGGTCAGCCTGCGCCTCGACCCGCAGGATCCGCGCCGGGTGCTGGCGCGGATTCGTCTGGCGGGCGACACGCCGGTCAAGGAAGACACCCAGGCCAAACTGGCACTGACCGGCATCACCGGCACGTCGATCATCCAGCTCAGCGGCGGCACACCCGAGAGCCCGAAATTGCGCGGGCATGACGGCAAGCTGCCAACTCTGGTCGCCTCGCCCTCGCCTATTTCCCGCCTGCTCAACGACAGCAGCGACTTGATGACCGGCATCAGCGCCCTGCTGCAAAACGCCAACCACATGTTCTCCGCGGAAAACGTCGAGCGCGTGAGCAAGACCCTCGCCCATCTGGAACAGACCACCGGCACCATCAACGACCAGCGCGGCGACATCAAACAAGCCATGCAGCAACTGGCGACCGTCGGCAAACAGGCCGGCAGCATGCTCGAGCAGACCTCACTGCTGATGCGCAACGCCAACGGCCTGCTTAACGATCAGGGCAAGCAGGCCTTGGGCAGTGCCGAACAGGCGATGAAGTCGCTGGAGCAAAGCAGCGTGACCATCAACGGCTTGCTCAGCAAAAACCAGAATTCGCTGGATAACGGCATGCAGGGCCTCAACGGCCTGGCCCCGGCGATTCGCGAACTGCGCGAGACGCTGACCTCGCTGCGCGCCATTTCCCAACGCCTTGAGGCCAACCCCAGCGGCTACCTGCTGGGCAGCGACAAGAACAAGGAATTCACCCCATGAAGTTGACTCGAATCGCCCTGCTCGGCGCTGGCCTGACCCTGATCGGCGCGTGCTCGATCTTGCCCAAGTCGGAACCTTCGGACGTCTACCGCCTGCCCGCTGCGCAAGCGCCCGCCTCGGCCAGCCCGGCGGCGACGCAGTCGTGGTCGCTGCGCTTGAATAAATTGCAGGCCAGCGAAGCACTGAACCGGCCGAGCATTGCCGTGATCCCGCAGGGCGATGTGATCAGCAGCTACAAAGGCTCGCGCTGGAGCGATCCGGCGCCGGTACTGCTGCGCAATCGCCTGCTCGATGGATTCCAGCGTGATGGTCGGGTGACGCTGCTGAGCACCGACGACAGCAACTTCCAGGCGGATCTGGAACTGGGCGGCAGTTTGCAGGCGTTTCAGACCGAATATCAGGGCACCCAGGCCGGCGTTGTGGTGCGGGTCGATGCGTTGCTGGTGCGCGGCTATGACCAGCGCATCCTCGCCAGCCGCCGTTTTGAAGAGCGCCAGCCGTTGAGCGATGTGCAGGTGCCAGCGGTGGTCGCCGGGTTTGGTCAGGCCAGTGATCGCCTCACGGCCAAGGTTGTGGCCTGGGCCGTGGAGCAAGGCCAGAAACTCGCCCCGCAACCCCGCTGACACACCACAGCTCC